>NZ_JADBVE010000345.1:0-33774 GCF_020245285.1 Microcystis sp. M31BS1 | reverse complement strand
TATTTAGAATTTTATCATCAAGATATAGGAATCGGAGACGGCGTTTTGGTCTGAGATTTAATTTAATCGCTGGCATTTACAACTATGAACTTGCTTTAGGCTATCATCAAGTAGCTGAATAAGACTTTTGCAGGAGGTCTAGTATGGATGTGGTTGATGATCATCCCGATTGTTCACACGGTTTTTATCTGGATTATCTCAGCTTTTAAGCTACCAGCATCCTATCGCTCGGCTCTAGGAGAAAATGCCCACCGGTTTGGTAGTTGTAATCAGCGTCTGGGATTAGCTTGGGCGATCGTGGCCACTACCCTATTTTTACCCGTAGTTGATATCCTCAGTTTTGTGGCCTATGTGGTTTTAATGATTATCTATTGGCAGAAACTCAACAAAATGCAGAAATATCTCCTACAGAAATAATCTTTCAGTCACTGGCCTGTAATTGCTAATCTTTGCTTCTCCTCTCATCCCTTACTTTCCCGAATGAGCATTGCCAAATTAATTATCTCGATCGTCGCTCGACTTTTTCCGGGGGCAATTTTCTATCAACCGACAGGAGAGAAAATTATCGCTCTTACCATCGATGATGCACCCACCCCCAACGATCCCGAAGGAAAATCCACCGATCGCATTTTAGCAGCGATCGCGGCTCATAATCGAGAAAAGGCCAGTCCAGCAACCCCCGTCAAGGCGACTTTTTTTCTGATTACAGGACACCTGCAACCGAACTCCACCTTGATTGAGTGCCTAATCGCCCAAGGTCACGAAATCGCTAATCACGGCACCCAAGATTTCCGCACCAGTCAACTGGCTGCCGGTGCTTTTGCTAGTCAGTTTCGGGAAGCTAACGATATTTTAAGTCGTCTTACCGGTCAAGCACCGCGCTGGTATCGTCCCGGTCAAGCCTTCTATAATCAATCTATGCGCTCGTTTTTGCGGAAATTCCCCGGCTACGAGTCCCGATTTGCTCTCGCTTCCATGATTCCTTTAGATACCAGAAAAGGAACGAATCATCCTCAATTTACCACTTGGTATATCTCGCAATTTATTTTCCCCGGGGCGATTTTAGTGCTTCACGGTGGTTCCCCCGAAAGAGATGAGAATACGGCGATCGTGCTGAAGAATTTATTAGCGAAATTACACGATCGAGGTTATCAGGTGGTGACTCTCAGCCAATTAGTTGATCACAAACGTTAAGTAGGGTTTGCGGCAAAAAGTTTTTCCTGGGGGCAGGGTGTAGGGTGTAGGGTGTGGGGTGTAGGGTGTAGGGTGTGGGGTGTGGGGTGTGGGGTGTGGGGAGTTTTCTCAGTGAACTGATAACTGATAACTGATAACTGATAACTGATAACTGACTTCTAACCCCACCAACAAACTTTTTCAGCAGACCCTAAATACACTAATATTGACATTCTCTAATCCGTACTACGAAAAGTATTGCCTAAAAAATACGGATGTTTATTGCCAGAGTGATTGCCCTTGTCTATAAATTGACATACTACTACTATGCTACTTAGTGAAGTGCGGAATGTGGGTCTTAACTAAGAAAAGGTGCGATATCGATGGGGAACCAATCTCCGTCTAATACTTGTTCGAGAGTTAATATAGACTCTAGGGGAATTGTATTTTTATCGACAATTCTCCCATCAATTAGGGTTTGTCTTGCGTCTGAATAGGCTTCCCCAAAGGAATTAAGGGCATGATTTTTCAGTGTTGGGGTTTTCATCTTTTTTTTCAGTTGCACTCGAAAAGCGGCTATCTCTCCTAGCCAATGACGCGCGTTTCGTTCTCTTTCCGTTGTCCAATAACTCAGTTTTAAAAGATGAATTAATAGTTGAGTTAATAAACTTTCTACGGCGTGGCGCTCGCTTCTCCCCATGCACTCTACTTCCTCGATCAGATTTTCCCAGTCCACTCTGTTAAACTCTTTTCGCTTTAAAAGTTCGGCGGTTTTTTCTGTCCAGAGAACAAAATCTTCCTCGTAGAGAACGGAGAGCGATAGCGGGGTTTGTGCGGTCATAATAGATTTCTGGCGTTGCTGATTTGTGATAGGAATCTTGTTGTGTGGGGTTTTTAAAACCTGGAGCCAAACTAACTTTTGGATAGGATGCACAGTTAGCATTCATAGCGTGAGTCAGCAACACCGCAGAAAAATTAATTCTGACTCAAAAATAAACTGGGCAATCCGATAAGATTATCTTGCTTAAAAAAGATCGAATTTTGTTGTCGCAATTTACCGATTAATCTTGTTACTGTTACTCTGGTAGTGCCGATGGCGCTGGCAATTTGAGCGTGAGTTAGGGGATAGGGGAGATAATAACCTTCCACACAGGGTTGACCGTATTCTTCCAATAATAGAACCAAGAACCCCATTAATCGATCGAGGGAGCGTTTTTGACCGAGAATACTCAACCAAAATAACTTACGCTGGTATTGATGGCGAAAAGTTTCCATAACAGCCGATCGCAATTGCGGCCATTTTTCTAGGTCTTCCCAGTATAACCAGACTAATTCGGTCTCGTCTAGATGAGCTTGGGCTTGTAATTGAAAGGGAAATTGAGAAACAATCTCAAAAGGTTGACCTGCACCCACAAAACCGAGAAATACTTCCTCACTATCGGCAATAGGTAGTTGACGGGGAAATTTTTGGTCGATAACGTTAACTTGTGCCTTACCAACAATACGAATCGCCCCAGATTCGACAAAGTATAACAGTCCGGGGCGCGTGGCTACTTTTTCATCTTTGGCAAAGGTATGGTTACGATAATGGGATTTTGCCCAGTTAAAGATTTCTGTTTCTTGACCGATTAAGGGTATAAAATCCGACGAAGGAACCGAAGAAGACATTAAAATTAATAACCCATTGGGGCGTTGAGGGAACTGTAAACTAATGTAACAAAAAATTTCTGCGATTGGGGGGGGGTCTTGTGGCCGCTAGATGCTTATTGGCAATAATCCCTAAAAGTTGCGGGGATTGAGCAGATAGGAGAATTATTAAGTATTCTTAACAGAATACCCGCCCCAATGTTACAAAAGCGAGATAATCACCCTATCTATTCTTAACTTTTTCTCGCTTTTCTGGGGACGATGGCATAAGATAGGATGCGTGACTATTAGTTTTCTATCTATGATATAGCGTTTCTCATAAAGATGAAGTATAAAGAAATTTGGCATTATCTCTTGGCGACCAGCTACTGTTAACCGTTCCCTGTTCCCTAAAACCAGATACTTCGTACCTCACTATTAAGATAACTGCTATAGATGATAGTTGATAGATAATTTAAATTTATACTTTTCCTTAAAAACTTCGGTCAAACTTGTATGAATAGCATTAGACAAAAAGTGGAATCCCTCTTGAATCAATTACCGGATGATTGTTCAATTGAAGATATTCAGTATCATTTATACGTTCTGGAGAAGGTGCGTCAAAGTTTGAGCGCGGCTTCTCTAGAGAATACAATCCCCCAAGAAGAAGTTGAGGGTCTTTTAAACAAATGGCTGATCGAGTGAATTATCGCCTTGTCTGGTCGCCCAAAGCAATTGAAGACGTGGATGCGATCGCATCTTATATTAGTCGAGATTCCCCGTCCTACGCGGCGGCCGTCGTGCGTCGAATTCTTGATATAAGCTATTCTTTAGAAAATTGTCCCCTAGAAGCGAAAAAATGCGCCGAATTTAGCGATGATACCATCCGAGAAAAGTCTGCCTATGCCTACCGTCTGATCTATCAAATTCAAGGGGCGGTAGTTATTATAGCGGCGATCGTCCATAGTAAGCATTTCTTGGATTGATCGAGTCAGTGGTCAGTTATCAGTGATCGGTGATCAGTTATCAGTTATCAGTGATCAGTGATCAGTTATCAGTGGTCAGATTTGAGTTTTCAGTTCACAAGGGCCGAATCTAAAACCCAATTTGTGGCTCTTCTGGTTTATGTGTGGAAACGAAGCCTATACTGATAGTTTCTTCGGCAAAATAGTCGTAAAAGTCCTTCTCAGTCAACATTTCACGATTCCATAAGCAAAAATTATCACACAAAGTCGAGAAGAGCCAATTTGTTAAGCTAAAAACTTTAATCTACTCAGTTTCTAACCTTCTTTTTAGGTAGGAGAATTGCCAGATTCTTTCTGGGAGCCTATTGCCTGTTGCCTCTTGCCTCTTGCCTTCAGTTCACTGATTACTGATTACTGTTTACTGGACGGCTACGCCGTGCCTTTGGCAACACTGAAAAGTCCCCCACCCCCAATTTTGAGCCTAATTCCCGCTTAATCCGGTTGAGAATCGAGGTTTCATCGAGGGAATCGAGAATACTGGCTACCACTGCCTTCGGGCCATCGGGTCCCCAGGTGGCCCCATTAGCGAGATAGGTTTTCGTCACTTGGCCGATCGCGTAACAGGATACACCGGCAACCCCCGCTTGAGTCAGGGCGATCGAAGTATAGGGAAGGATAGAAATGCCGCCAGTGGCAGGAATCGAGAGGCCGAGTAGTCCTTTTAGGGAACTTAAGCCCAAAACCGCTAAAAATTCGCTGGCACTAATACCCCCCATATTGAGGGCAATTTTTTGTAAAAGAGCGATCGCCCCCTGACGAGTTAAATCGATGCCGTATAAGCGAGAAAGAGCGAGAATCATGGCTAGATCGATAACTGCCCCCGTAAACAGATCCAACACCGTCACCGGATTCAGAGCGATCGCCGATGCTTTGATCATCACTGCTTTTTGAATCAATTGATTAGCGCCGCGATCACGGATAGCCATTTTGCGGGCGACAATTTGCTCGTTTACCTCGTCCGCATACAGCATAGAATTGAGTGCTACCAGCGATTTACCCTCTCGCTCTAGAATTTCCAAAATTTTGAGTTTCAGAGCTTCTATCTGGGGTTTTCCCCGAAATCGTTGCGTTTTTAGCCGTCCATCCTGCCCTTTAACCGTCTCCGCTAGGAGGGGAGAGGCCGCCACCATAACAATCTCATCGGGGGAGAGTAGTTCTTTCACCCGTTCTGAGGCGATTTTCTCATAGATAGCGAGGCGATCAACTTCCGGATACTGATCGATTTTATTAAAGACCAAAATCATCGGTTTTCCCGCTTCCCGCAACTTGGCCAGGGCGGAAAATTCCACTTTGGTCATATCACCAGAGATGATAAAAAGGATTAAATCCACCTGCTGCGCCACCTGACAGGCGAGAATTTCCCTCGTTTGCCCATCTACCTCATCAATACCGGGAGTATCAAGCAATTGCACCTGAGCATTACCCTGGCCGTTCAGGGTCAGACGCGCTAGATTAGGGAAAGTATCATCGCTGCTTAACTGCCAATTTACCCCTTTAATGGTGCGGGTAACTCCGTGTAGAGGACCGGTCGTAAAGATTTCTTGACCGACCAGAGCATTTAAAATCGAGGATTTTCCCCGGCCCACCAGGCCAAAAGCGGCAATTTGAATCAGGGATCGATCGAGTTTTTCTAGCAGGGCCACTAGGCGATCGATCTCCGCTTCTAGACCAATTTTCTCGATCGAGGTAAGATCCAGACGCTCAACAAGTTTGCTCAGAGAATTGCGTGCCTGATTATAGTTGAGTTCTTCTTGAATAGTGCCGACACCTCGAAGCGCTTGTTCTAGGTCTTCGGTATTCCAAGCTCGATCGAGGAACGGGTCAGAGGTCATTTCAGTTATCAGTTATCAGTTATCAGTTATCAGTGATTAAGTGGGTGGGTGTTAAAAATTGTCAGACACCCCCCTTATCAAGGGGGGATTAAGGGGCGATTTATCTTCAATTATAACCAGCTACTTTATTAAGGATAATCAGGATGAGTGTCATCTACGACTTGGAACACATCACCACCTATCATTATCGTAAACCGGTAACTTTTGGGGAACATCGGGCGATTTTTTTGCCTAGTGCCGGTCACGGTGAAAGAATTATCAGTTATTCTGTAGAAGCGAATATTGCCGCCAAAACGCGCTGGACTATGGATACTCTATCTAACAATGTGGTAGAGCTTGAATTTGCTGAACCAGCGTCAGAATTAATCGTTACCTGTCGATTACGGGCGGAACATTTTGGCTTAAAAGCGATCGCTGATTTTCCCCTCGCTCAACGGGCGATCGAAATTCCTGTCCAATATACCCCCGATGAATGGTTAGATCTAGTGGTGTTTATGCGTCCCCACGCTGAGGATGCCGACGGCAGCCTGGCAGCTTGGGCCAAAAGTTTTGTAGCGGGGGACCAAGATAATACCCTCGATGCCATGGCAAGAATGATGGCGGCTATCAAAGATAATTTTACTTACCAATCCCGGGAGAGTGAAGGAACTCAATCCCCCGGAGAAACCCTGCGGCTAAAGTCGGGAACTTGTCGCGATTATGCTTGGTTGATGATCGAAGCTTTGCGAAGATTGGGTTTAGCCTGTCGTTTTGTCAGTGGCTATCTCTACGATGCTGCCCTCGACGGTGGTGAAGTGGGAATGACCGGCTCTGGTGCTACCCATGCTTGGTTACAGGTTTATCTACCCGGGGCCGGTTGGCGTAATTATGATCCGACTAATCAAATTACCGCCGGCTTTGATTTAATTCGAGTGGCGATCGCTCGTCATCCCGGTCAAATCATACCTCTTTCCGGTTCTTGGTTTGGTGATGCTGATGACTATTTGTCTATGGATGTTAAAGTGACCATTCGCAAGCTGGGGACGCTGCCAGATTTTGATCCGAGGGAATAGGTTGAATTATCGGGTTTTTCCTTGACTGGTGATCGCAAAAAACGGGTTTCTCGAAGAAACCCGTTTTCTACTCATGCAATAAAGCGAAGATTGCCATTAGGTTCTAGCATTTTTATCGATTTTTGTCAAGATATATTTGACACAATTTATTAGAAAAAGGGTTTCTTTTAGAAACCCTTTTTCTGTTTTTCAACTAATACTATTTGACCTAATAGGTAAGGAATAAGAGTAGGGCTAATTCATGAATTAGCCCTACTTTTTTAGGTTCCAACTAATCCTATTTGACTTAATAGGTAAGGTCGAAAGGAACCGAAGCGTCACGCCAAGGCGATTCAAGGGTTTCCAACTAATCCTATTTGACCTAATAGGTAAGGAAAGAACGGTTATATGTCAAAATATACCGTTTCTAAACTGTTTCCAACTAATCCTATTTGACCTAATAGGTAAGGTGGGGTTTCCGGTCATTACGAACCCCGAGGCGATTGCGTTTCCAACTAATCCTATTTGACCTAATAGGTAAGGGATAAGGGTAGGGCTAATTCATGAATTAGCCCTACTTTTTTAGGTTCCAACTAATCCTAATGTGTAATTAATTTTGCTTAGGTAATTAACTGTAAACGGGATTATTTCGGCCAAAGTTTTTGAAATTTTCCCTCTTGACCATTATTCTCGTCTAGAAAACCTAGAAAATAAGCACAATCATCAGAGTCATCAGGAAAAATTGTTAATAATTCTAGGTATTGATGATTATTTTTGGGATACATTCGATGCCAAAGACAACCAATTTGATCGATACTTCCTGTCACCGAGGTTTTATAGATACTTAAATTATCCAGTTTTTGATAGGCTTTATGAAGCCATTTTATGGCTAGGGAATCATCTTTATCTTCGGCAATTCTTCCCCAAGCCTCGACATTTTTAGGATGCCAACTTTCTCGCCAGTTAGCACTATTATCGGGAGTTCTGAGGATATTTTCTTGTAAGGACATCCATTGTTTAGCAATAGTGCGAACATCTTTGATAAAGGGATGAACATGAGTTAAATCTCTGACTTTATTATCGTTGATTAAAGAACTTTTATCCCCCCATTGCCAATGACAGCCAATTAAGGGTTTATTGGGATAATAATCCTCATAAAAAATACTATGATCTGCTCGTCGCCATGATTTACCAAATCCTCCTAATAACATGGCAAAACGAGTGAGAAAACAAATTAATTTTTTTAAGCATTTTTGCTGGTTTTCGGGGAGAGATTGGGATTGGGTGAGAATCCAGCGTAATTCTCCTGTTACTGTGTAGGTGGGTTCGTTGTAACCCTTGGCAAAGGTTCCTAACTCTAGAGATTTGACACAAAAATCGACCGCTAGTAAACCTTGGCTTGCTTCTCCGTCAATTCCTCCAAATAGCTGATTAACTAACTTTTCGGCATTTTTAGCATCAGTTAAACCGCCAAAAATACGCAAGGCATGACCGCGAATTGCTCCTCGAAAAATATTGGGTCGAAATTCCCTTGCACCATCGAGGCTTTTAGGAGCCATTCCTTGGCCTTTCAGAAAACATTTATATAAAGGTTCTTTTGAAGGTTTAATGTCTTTTGGCAAGCCGTAACCGCTACTAACACGGCATCCTAGACCAGATTCTAAAGCTCTTTCCCAGATAGTCCAAATCTCCTCCCAATCGGGTTGTTCTATTGAGGTAGAAATGCCAAATTTTAGGGTAGGTTGATAGAGAGAAATTAAAGCAAAACCACTTTCTCCACTGGGTTTTTGTCGAGTGTTTGGGGTTTTTACTTGCCATCCCTGTTGCGGGTGAACAATATCTAAAAGATTTTCCGTCCAATCATTAACGGGATAACCGCCATGGAAGCGCAAAAGACTAGGGTTATCGCTATCTTTTTCGAGGTGATAACGTTGTTTTTGTTCGGGGGTGCAAGCTTGACAAAAGGCTCCTTTCATGCTGGAACCGGGATAAAATGGTATGCCATAAGCACCCATTACAGGCCGAATTATTCCTTCATCTTGTCCCCCATTAGTGACAAATCGCCATGATATTTGATATTCTTTGGTTTTTACTTCTTGACCAAATTGGGGAGGATTTTCATCGACTCGTTCTATCCATTCTTTTACCCATTTTTGGCTATCATTTTCATCTTTTTTAGAGTCAATATATTGTAATTGCGATCGCCCTTTGGTTTGTGCGCGAAACATCAGGGGGATTTTGTCACCAATATCGGGAATATTAACCATATAATTTATCGCTCCTTTGTTCCTTTATATCTTTGAGTCCACCAAACTAAACAATCGCATAGTTGCGTTAAAACAGCGAGGGTAATTCTCTGGTCTTCTAGCTTTAATTCCCAGAGTTTTTCTGCCATTGCTTGAACAGATTCGGTATCATTTACCTGTACGGTATCGTTAGGGATAGGAATCCCCGCTTCTGCCATGGTTTCGACTAATTTATCCCAAGTTTCTTTCCAGTATTTTGCCTTATTGGTTTCCTTAGATTGTAAGCGCAGATGTTCACCCCAGAATCTTTCTAGTCCATAGGAAACGGATTCACGCATTTTAAAAGATTGATTGAGAGAATCTCGATCCCGTAGTTTGGCAGCGAGAACTAATTTCTGAGCAATGCGATCGAGATTGTATTCTTTCCAAGCCATAATATTAGATAAAATGTAATTATTGATTGGCGTAGTTTAAAATAGTAACTTGGCAACGACCAAAACCGATGGATTCTAATCCTCCGAAATATAATTCTTTTTGGTTTACCGATTCTCCAAAAGGTTGCCATCCTGTTTCTTTGCAAGCAATGGGAAAAACTAAAATACTACCCACGGGTAAAGCTTCCACATTGAAAAAAGCTCCTTTTTCTGTATCCACTTTTTTCTGACCTTCTAGTAGTTTAACCCGGCTTTGTCGGTAGAGTGCCATATCGTGCAGCATGGATATATCGTTATCATCAACGACGACTAATTGAGAAGCTTTTAAATCCGCTTGCGGGGGAATCCAGGGGGAAAGCTCCTCTAAGTGTTCAATTTCGAGAAATCCTAAGTTAAAAAATAAAACTTTGCTATTGCGGTTAACTCCCTGCACTACTCGCGCTTGTAAACTAGGGGAAGCAGTATAGGGATTGGGTACTTTTGCAGACATTCCCGTGATTTGTTTATAGCGTTTTAATAATAGGGGAGAAGTGACCCAAACTATCGGCTGCCCCGGACAAAATACCGGCAACCAAACGAGGGAAGCATATTCAAATTTAACTTTTGCTTCGGTGGTCCCTCCGTCTTCTTGTCCTGGGATTGTTTCGTGTCCGTACCATGTACGTTTTTCATCTATATTGTTCATATCGGCACGAAAACGGCCGCGAATAGAACTACCGGGGATAATTGCTGTTTGGGTGAATTGGTCACGAAAAATGAGGTTAAGATTACCCGTTTCTTCTCCTGCGGTTGCTCCCACATGAAGGGGTGCTAAGGTTTCAAGTATGCCATAACTTTTGTGATACATTTTTGGGTAAAAGTGAGTATTTTAGATGCTTAGGGATTATTCTAAACTAGGTTAACATTAATGTCAGGATTTTCTAAGATTTTGTTAATATTTTATCGTGGTATTTAGGCTATTAGGACAGCACAAAGTTATAGGTTTATTCCTAATCAATTGCAACACCCTTTAATAATTCATCGATTTCTTTAGCCATTTCCTCTGTGTAAGGAGTGAGAGAAGAAGGGTTTTTAAAGGCATCTTCTACCAAAAAATCTAAAAACATACGCAGCATTTTATTTTTGCTAATTTTTGAGCTTTGATTATTACCACTTTTTCAATAATCTAATAAAGCTTTTCGAGGAAATCTCGTTTTTACTTTTGCCATAGCTATCACTTATACTCGTCTCATTTACCCTACTCAATAATTAGCTGGTTATAATTAAATTAAAAATGGATTTTAGGTTCGATCCCCCCTGCCATCTTGATAAGGTAGGGTTGATTCATGGATCAACCCTACCCTTGATAACGGGGGTGTCTGATAATTTTTAACGCCTACCTACTTAATTATAGGCTTTATTTGGCAATATTTTCTAAGGGTAAGGCTAATCCGCAGCCCCAACGTTTGAGAGAAACCCCTTCGGTGGGGAACCAAGATTCCTGCCAATTTTGCCAAGATGGTAAGGGGTTTTTTAAGCGATAAACTGTTCCTGCGGGAACTGCATAACGTCCCCTAGATAAGCGCTTAACTTTATCTTTTCCTCCGAATCGATAACGATAGGTTATTGGTCTTTCGGTGTTGAGGGTTTCTAATTGCCAATCACTGGGATTGCGAGTTGATAGGCGATTTGTTCCCCAGATTGCGACAGTAATGAGGGCAAAATATTGACCGACATCTTGATTAAATAAAGTTTGGAGATGGCTGCTTAGTTCAAGTGATTTAACTTCCACTAGATGGGATTCCCCACCAAAGCGATACCAGCCATTTTCTAGGGGTTGATTAGCTAAATAAACTAGACAAGCATCTGGATGTAACTGGACGGCATTTTCGAGGAATAATTCTCCAGTTTTTACCTTTCTTTGCTCCTCTAACAAACGCGGATGGAGATGGGGATGATATTGCCACGGAGAACCATAGGCTTTTTGAGGATTATACCATTGGTTGATAGGAATCCAACTATCTCGATCGAATTTTCCCTCAATTTGTTTACTGTCTTTCTCTTGCCATTTTTCTTGCCATGTTAAGGTGTGTTGAATTTTTCCATTGTCGTTATTTTCTTGGTCTTGAAAATAATTTGCGATGGGTTTTTTAGCCAGATAAATGAAGGGAGTGGGGACAAAAAAGTTATCCGGTTGTTCACTGTTTGCCCAAAAAGGGCCGGCAATTTGTAAATCGCGAATATTGGTGGGATTGCTGTGAGCAAATAGTCCCGAAACTGTGGCAGCAGTGGGGGGAAAACGATTTCCTGAACGTCCAACTAGATTTTCTGGAGACAGAAACGGACCGGCACTACCGTAGAGAAATCCCAAAGGTTTAATTATGATCAGATATTGCAACATTTTTCTATGTTTAGGTGAGATGATTGGCCACTTTTGAGAGGTTAATTACCCAGTTATTTTTATCTTGGTGAGAGGTGGTATCGATGGGTATATTTTGATTAAAATAAAGGTTAAAAACTGCATTGGCAATATCGTGATTATCATCGGTAAAAGCGCGGCGATTTTCTAAAGTTGCTATATCATTATAGAAATGTGTCCAGTTTTTTCCTTCACTGCGATCGCAATAACTATCGAGGATATCTTTTAAGTTTTCCCAGGGACAAACCCACTCTAAATAGTTACCACTGTTAAAAAGGATTCGCACCGCTAGACGATTTTTACCTTGATTTTTAGCGGATTTTTCTGCTTCTCGACATTGTTGCAATATGTCACGCTGAGGAACTCCTGAAGCTGCCCAAACAAAACCGACGCTAACAGTTATATCCTGAGAATAACCGTGTTTTGTCCAGATTTCTCGATGAAATTGATCAAACCAATATAGACAATCTTGTAGGGTTAATTTTAGTTCGGATTTTTGTGGAAACAAAACCCCTAGAAAGTCATCTCCTCCTCCATAAATAATGCGACCAAAGTTAAGATAATTTTCTAGTTCTTCTCCCCATTGTCGCATTCTTTGACTAAATTCTTTTCTTGAGGATATGGACAGATTTTTTAGGTAATTTCCCATCCCGTCACCGTCCCCTTGAAACCATCCTGTATAGGATTTTTCCTCGTAGCGATTTAGTTCTACAAATTTTTTAGGAAGTTCTAGGTTTAAAGGCTTGCCAATATCATATAATGTAATCATTCTTTTGACTAATTCGGGAATGCTAAGACGTTCGGTTTCATCGAGGATAGCATTAGAAAGTTTTTGACTTAATTGCTGATAAAATTCAGTGATTTGCTGATTTTGTTGGGAAATACTAGAATATAAAGGATGGGTTTGATCCGTCATTCCATACCAAACAATGGCATCGGAACCCGATAAGCTAGAACTTTCTCCTTGCCAATTAATTCCCGTCCAATCTCGTTGATATTTTTTCTGTTGCAGACTTTTAAACGCACAATCGATCGAGTCCTCTTGCGCCCAGAAGAATTCCCAAGTATGATTAATCCATAGGTTCCATTCTCGTCGCCAAGTATAATTGTATTGTGGTAAATTTTGTTCAATCCAAACCCGACACTTATTAACCACTTTTTGCCATGCGTCATCGAAGACTTGTTCGGCCTCTTTTTTGGGAAAATTACCCGCGATTAAGATTTGGTTGGGAGTTCCTCTTTTAACGTCAATTAAAGCCGGAGAAATAAGGCTACATTAAGGATATTTATCCGCTGCCTGACAGATAGCATCGGCAAGATAGGATAATAAAAAAGAACCACCGTATAAGTCCCTTAGTTTACGCGATTTTTCGATGAATCCTTGCACAGGAGCAAAGGTAATTACAGTATAGTTCATTTTATCTTTATTGTCCTCGATAAAGTTTAAATTCCTGAAGATTAATAAGATTTCTGTAGGTAGAATTTTCGTATTGAGTTAGGAGAATTGGCCAGTATTGTTGAACGGCCATTCCGACAAGTATTCCCAAAGTTATAGGCATGGAATAAACTAGCTTAATCTCTTGATAGTTTTTTTGTTGAGCGATGTTGATAGTTTTAAAGATTTCTCTAGAATATTGTAGCCAATCTTCATTTTTTTCGATTGTACCACTGCCTTTACTTTTCAGATAAATTAAATCGCCGTAGTTTTCGATACTCTGATCATTAAGATTAATTTTATGGGAAGAAACATCGATGGCTATAGTTACTCTATCTTGACCTTTTTCGGTGACAACACGCTCAAATTTTTCGTATTCCTTAATATCTTCTTTGAGTTTGCGATCGCTAATTGCCACCACAGGATAATAACTATCAGAAGATTTATTATATTGAAAGATTTTTACTCCTTCAGTAGCGAGAATAGTGCCGACCATAATAGCGACGCTAATCGGACCGATATAGGCAAGATAAATAATAGTATTTTGGGGAGTTTTTTTCTTAAGTTTCTCTAGATTATAGCGTAGTATTTGCAGAAAAGTTTTCAGCATTTCTTGATCATAAATATCACAGGAGTAGTTAAAAATTAAATCTGTTTCGCTAATATTGAGATACTGGTCAAGATTATTTTGATGCTCTTTGTATTTATTTTCTGTTTCGATGATATTAAAAAGCGATTGCAGAGCCTTATTACTATCGGCAGGATTAGCAATATTAATCACTATCGGTAGAGGAATCGCCTGATGTTTATAGAGGTCGTATTTCTGAGATTCTAGCCAGATACCGATGATAACTAGAGCCAAAGTAATCAGAAAAATTAGATAATATCCCTGGCCAAATTGATCGGCAATTAGTGCCAAAATAGCGGCGATGGCTAATGCTGCATTGGTGAGGGGATTAAAGATAATATTATAGGGATATTGACGCAGATTACCCAGGACATTTTTAAGAGATTTCAGCATAACTTTACTAGAGATTTAGGGCATAATATCGAGAAGACACAGAGACAATTCGGGAAAAACTGCCGAACTAATGCGCTCATAAAGACGATATAATTTTTGTTGATATTCATCACCTTCTAGCTGACAAATAGTCAAAGTAGGCTGTTTGGGTTTACCGATAAAAGAGATGCCACCCAATCCACGAAAATCGACAATCCAATATTCAGCAATACCTAAAGATGAGTATTCTTCAACTTTGCGTGCATAATCATCTTGCCAATTACTACTAACCACTTCTACCACTAATTTAATTGCTGGGGAGCTAGTTAAAATTGGTTGTTTTTCCCAGAGAGGTTCGGTGCTAAAGTCCACTTCATCCAAAATGATGACATCGGGACGTAAAGCAGTAGCTTGACCGGATTCTGGACGGAGCAAACAGTTTTTAGGAATTGTCCAGAGTAGATGTAATCGCAAGATTTCTCCCCACAGTCTTCCTGCGATTTTTCCCGCTACGGATTCATGAGGTCCGGTGGGTTCCATGTCTCGCAACTCCCCGTCAATTAATTGATAGCGTGGGTCATCTCCATACTGGTTTAAAAAGTCTTCAAAAGTGAATAATTTAGGAGATAGGTAGGTCATGATTTTTATCGGATTAGACCTAAAACTTGTTGTTGTTATCCATGATACTAATGACTCGCCAGAATCGGGGGATTTTTGGGGTTAAAAAATCCTTAAAAAAAACTCCCACCCCCGCTACCCTCCTTAATCAGTAGCTAGACAATTAAGTAGGTAGGCGTTAAAAGTTGTCAGATCCCCCCGCCTATCGGCACCCCCCTTATCAAGGGGGGCAGGGGGGATCGAACCTAAAATCCATTTTTAATTTAATTATAACCAGCTACTTAATTACAGATAATTACTTAAGCAAAATTAATTACACATCCAGAGGCGGAAACTGTACGCTAAAGTAGTAGAAAGGGTCAATCCTCAAGAGGATGATGTGCGCTTCTATGGGATTTCCGAAGAAGCTGTCTCTAGATTGTTGGTGATGGGAGGTTCTCCTCCTCAACCACCCCCAAATCTCTACATCATCTAGCTTGTCCCCCAACTCTTGACTGAAAATCGATGCACCCCCTCCCCGACCTAAAACCCCGATTCTCTGGTTAGATGTGTCGATTGCTCTCCCAGTCAGGGTTCTACCCTTTGGTATCGGGACTTTTACCCCCCTCAATACCACCTTTTTGGAGATGCGTCGATTTGGGGGTCTGTCTTCCCCTCTCGATGAGACTTTCCAAGGGGTACTCCTTACCTATTAGGTCAAATAGGATTAGTTGGAAACTTCTTGAAGAGCGCATTTAACTCATCCTCGTTCGTGATCCTTACCTATTAGGTCAAATAGGATTAGTTGGAAACAGATAACGAACGTGAGGATTAGCTAACAAATTACGGACTAAACCTTACCTATTAGGTCAAATAGGATTAGTTGGAAACCTTTTGGCCCTAGAGTCTGTACAATCTGGGCAGCCCCCCTTACCTATTAGGTCAAATAGGATTAGTTGGAAACCCTCATTTAAGGCTGCAAAAACAGCAGGCATATCAACCTTACCTATTAGGTCAAATAGGATTAGTTGGAAACCCATAAATCAGCACCGCTTTAAAAATGCAAGCGGCCTTACCTATTAGGTCAAATAGGATTAGTTGGAAACAACTGGGCATGAAGCTCTGCTAAGGTTTTTAATGCCTTACCTATTAGGTCAAATAGGATTAGTTGGAAACGCTGTAAAATCTAAAGCGTACATGGGGATTTGCCAAACCTTACCTATTAGGTCAAATAGGATTAGTTGGAAACATACAACAAATATTCAAGGAGTCTTTTTACCTTCTTCCTTACCTATTAGGTCAAATAGGATTAGTTGGAAACCATTGGGTGATGTCTTGCCATAGATAATCTTGGTATAGCCTTACCTATTAGGTCAAATAGGATTAGTTGGAAACTAGAAAAAGGGTTTCTTTATAAACCCTTTTTCTGCCTTTCAATTTTGTCGAAATATCTATAAGTAGGTGGGTGGAATTAAATATAAAATGAACGTAGGTTGGGTTGAAGCATGAAACCCAACGCCCGATTATGTTACGCTACCGCTAACCCATCCTACAAATAATTGTGCCTACCTACTTAGGACATTCTGGGCGCACGCGATGCGCCCCTACCATTGGCACAATAATAATAATATTATTGTAGGGGCGAATTGCATTCGCCCTCTTTAATTGGAAACCCTTTTTCTAATAAATTGTGTCAAATATATCTTGACAAAAATCGATAAAAATGCTACAATTGGGCGTGAGTGTTCGCTAAAACTGAAAACATAGTTAAGACAGTAATATGTTCAGCAATCCGTTAGGATTCCTAACAATAAAAAGTCATGGCAGTCTTAGAAATGCTCACCGTTCCCTTTTGCTCTCCCCTTGCCGGCAGCCTTGGCGAATAGATAATTAAAATAACTCAAATAGGACTGCCCTAGCAGTTCTTTCTAGGTAAAGCGGCAATTTTTAATCAATTGTTAAAATATTAAAAGGATGCTAAAGATAGCGGCTAGAGTTTCCAGAGTGAGCTATCCTAGAGATAGTACTTACTCCATCCTCCCCCATGCTCGATCGAGTTCTCCATAGTCGTTATCAAGTCCAACAGTTACTAGGAAAAAAAACTATCTTAGCGAGGGACAGACACACCACCCAGTTAGTTATCATTAAACTTATTTCTGTTCCTAGGGGGCAAGGGAGTCAGTTTATCGAAGAAATAACCGGTAAAATTGCCCTATTGCGACAACTCTCTCACCCATCTCTCCCCAAATACCTCGATAGCTTTGAGATAGATTCATCCCAGGAAGCAATCATCGCTATTGTCCGACCTTATTTATCAGCGCAGCCTGTAGAAAACTATCTAAACTCCAGTTATTTGTTAGCAGAACAAGATCTCAAACAAATTGCCAAATATCTTTTGGAGATTCTCTCCTATCTCCATCAGCAGGATGTCCCCATTAACCACGGCAATATTAAACTTAGTAATATCCTCTTTGATACCCAGTCCCATCGTTTTTATCTAGTTGATTTTGCCTTTGATTCCGATTCTCCCACCACCGACTTACAGGATCTAGGCAAAAGTTTGATCAGTTTAGCCACGGGGATTAAGCATCGTTACATACCCGAAAACTTTGAACAAAAAACTAATCTAAGCGCTTTTTTCATCTATTGGTTAAAAAGATTATCAAACTCCCCCCCAGACTCTCATTTTCGTTCGGTGACAGAAGCTTTAGCCAGCTTATATAGTTGTCAATTGATCCTAGTATCTATTGGCAATCTGACCAAACCCTACGGCAGCGAAGTTACTGTTTATAAAAAAGATAATCTCCTGCAAATAAAAATCGCTAGTAAAACCAAACAAAAGTTTTTCAACAATCTCAAAACCCAGTTAAGACAGTTTTTACCATCCCTATTCTTTACGATCATTCTCTTAACCATAGTCGGTATTTATGATCTCAAACTGGTCGCTTTTTTAATCCCGATTATCCTAATTTTTCTGCTCAATTTAATCTCCTCTAGTTTATCTTGGCAGTTATGGAAATCTTTTTGGCAGGGGGAACTAGAGTTAAAAATTACCCCCAAAAAAGTTTCTCTCTACCAAAAACTCTGGGGGCTGAAATTTAAACTAAATGCCGATGCTGCTAGTTCCGAAATTTATAGTCTCCTCCGTCGCAATGTCACCGTCACTATGCAGGGAGAAAATGTTAATATTATTCCTCCTTGTCTGGTTCTCGTTGCCAACCATCGAGAATATGTTATCACTGCCAGTGAAGATGTTAGCGAAGCCGAATTAGATTGGTTGGCACAACAATTAAGCGATTGGCTACGTTTACCGATTACGAGAATTTAAGGTGTATTAAGCTAAGTTAATACACCCCAAATTTATCTGATAACATCTTCCGATTTAATCAGATGCGCTTCTAGGAACCAGAGACGTTTATCGATGTCCCGGGAGATTTCCGTATAGAGATCCGCTGTGTCAGCATCCCCTTGATTGCCAGTGGTATCAATAGCAGAACGAAGATGGGAAGCGTATAAGGCATAACGTTCGGCTAAAGCAACGATATGTTCACTACCATCGACGATATCAGCCGGATATTCTGGCAGAATCGAGTTAGCGGCGGCGATGCGCGCTGTTCCCAAAGCGGTTCCACCTAAAGCGGTAATCCGTTCTGCTACCATGTCCCCATAGTCTTCTAATTCCGTGGCCATTTCGTCGAAGAGGCTGTGCAATTGGTAGAAATTTAAACCTTTGACATTCCAGTGGGCCTGTTTAACCTGAGTTTTTAGGTCTAAACTAGCGGCAAGGGTTTGGCTTAGGATTTCAACCATAGCTTTGCGGATATCTAATGCTAAATCGATGCGGGTGGCGTAGTATTGTCCCGTGGTTTTGGTTTTGACTGGAGTGGCTACCATAATCTTTCTCCTTGATCAGTTAACAGAATACTTGATAATTTTCTCACTTGTGTCCGTGTAGAGGGGACTGATTTTGATCCTAAAATTAAGCTCAAGCTATACACATCCCCTTTCAGAATTGATTAACATCGCCCTCAGCCGTCAGCTAGATAATAGTGTTGATAACTAGAAAAATGGCTAATTAATTGAAAAATCAGAAGCTGACAGCTGATAGCTTAATTAATTATGCTCCTAAATAAGCCGCTAATTCTTCCGAACCACCAATTAACTTGCCGTTAATGAAGACTTGCGGGGTGGTGGTATTACCACTCATGGCCCGCAGAGAACGACTGGTGGCATCGCGTCCGAGGATAATTTCTTCGTATTGTAGGCCTTTTTCTTCTAACATTTTCTTAGCCCGGAGGCAGTAGGGACAGCCCACTTTCGAGAAAAGAGAGACTAAAGGCGGTTTTTTGGCTTCTGGGTTGATGTAGTGTAACATCGTTTCTGCATCGGAGACTTTGAAAGGATCTCCCGGTTCTTCCGGTTCAATGAACATTTTCTCGATAACACCATCTTTGACTAGCATCGAATAGCGCCAAGAACGTTGACCGAAACCTAAGTCAGCTTTATCGACTAACATCCCCATTCCTGCGCTAAATTCGCCGTTACCGTCGGGAATCAAGACGACATTATCACATTCTTGATCTTTTGCCCACTCGTTCATGACAAAGGTATCATTCACCGACAAGCAAACAATACTATCTACGCCATTTTCCCGAAAAACCGGGGCTAATTCGTTATATCCGGGTAAATGGGAGGTGGAACAGGTGGGAGTGAATGCCCCGGGTAAGGCAAAAAGAACAACGGTTTTTCCTTTGAATAATTCCTCGCTGGTGATGTTCACCCATTGATTATTTTGACGCACGGGAAAGGTGACATCGGGAACTCTCTGTCCTTCTCGGTTTGGTAGCATAATCTTCAACTCCTAATTACTAAGTCGTACTCATTTCGAGTTTGTCTAAATTAAGTGTACTCATAACGACTATGAGTTGTCAACAAGTATTTATACTTAAATTAGGAGACAGGAGATAGGAGACAGGAGACAGGAGATAGGAGACAGGAGACAGGAGACAGGAGACAGGAGACAGGAGACAGGAGACAGGAGAATGGGAAATAGACAAAAGGCAGTAATATTGATTAGTTAATTTCCCTAACCCCCCACACCCCACACCTATCCCCTTTTTTTACTGAAAAATGATGTTTTCCTTCCTGAAAAAAAGCTATAAATGGCTAGGACTAGCGATAATAACGGTGATTTTGGCGATTACACCCGCCGCCATTGCCCAATCAACCACTAGCGCCATACCTCTGGCAAAAATTAACTGGTTACAGGCGATTTTTTTGGGATTTGTGCAGGGAGTGACGGAATTTTTGCCGATTAGCAGTACCGCTCATCTAAAAGTGATTCCCGTCTTTTTGGGTTGGGGAGATCCCGGTGTCACCTATACGGCAGTGATTCAATTGGGCAGTATTGCGGCGGTATTGTCCTATTTTTGGCAGGATTTAAGGCAAATATCCACAGGAATGGTGAAAGCGGTGGCTAGTTCCGATTATCGTTCCCAGGATTTTCGTTTGGCCGTGGGGATTATCCTAGGCACAATTCCGATTGTTTTCTTCGGTTTGTTAATGAAACTTTTCATTCCCGATTTAGATAATTCCCCCCTGAGAAGCATGACAGCGATCGCCTGTGCCTCTATAGTCATGTCTTTACTCTTAGCTACGGCCGAAAAAATCGGGAAACATAAACGCAGTTTTGAGACTTTGCGACAAAAAGACGGGGTTTTAATGGGATTAGCCCAAGCTTTAGCCCTAATACCGGGGGTATCTCGTTCTGGGTCCACCTTAACTGCCGGGTTATTCATGGGTTTAGAAAGGGCAGTAGCAGCGCGATTTTCCTTTCTGCTGGGGATTCCGGCGATAACTTTAGCCGGTTTAGTGGAATTTAAAGGCGTTCTCGACCAGATTAACACCAGTGAATTAATTCCCCTCGTTATTGGGGTAATTTCCTCGGCGATATTTTCCTATCTTTCGATCGCTTGGTTATTAGATTATCTCAAAAAACAGAGTACCTGGGTTTTCGTCTGGTATCGTCTCTTTTTCGGGGTTACTATCCTGATTGGTGTGGCCTTGGGGCGTTTTTCCTGACCTTTTGGCATTCTAATTAATTTCCAAAAAATCTCGCAATTTTTTTAGATAAGTAGGGGCATCTTCTAACATGGGAAAGTGAGCAGTATTAGCCATCTCCACATACTGGATATTATTATTCAAATCCGCCGCCATTTTGCCCATTTTGGCGGGGATAATAATGTCTTTTTCCCCTGATACTAAAAGAGTTGGTACCTTAATCTCGGCAAATTTACCCGGCATAATTTCCACTGCCTTTTTACTCACAGATGTATAAATTGTGCCTAGGGCGGCCTCGTAATCTGCCGCTAAAAAATCTTCTAAAAAAGCAATTCTTTCTGATTTTGGGATCGATCGATGCAAAAATCTCGCCATAAATAATCGATCGGCAAAAGGTACTTTTAAAAACCAATCATAACGAAACTGTACCACATACTTACCGAATTTATGAAAGGCAGCAAAAGCCGCTTTATTATACTCAAAAATGCCATTACAGGTTAAAATTGCTTTGACCACTCTTTCCGGGTACATAGTAATAAAAAAAGTCGCCACCGATGCCCCCATAGAGTGACTATTGAGATAGATTTTTTCGATTTCCAAACTATCTAAAAACAAGGCCAAATCAAGGGCATATTCTTCTAAATCGTAGGAAAGATCGGGGGATTTTTCTGGCAATTTAGACCGACCAAAACCCCGCATATCGTACAATAAACAATCAAAGCGATCGCAAATTGCCGCAGCGGTTGATCGCCAATAGCGTCCCGATCCTCCCCAACCATGAATAAACACCATAACCGGCTTTTTCTGGGCAGATTCTGACCCCCGAATCCACTCGTAATAGTGGGGAACACCGCGGACAGTGACTGTTTGATCGATTATTTGAGTTTTCATGATAGTTAAGTAGGGAGGCACAATTATTTGTAGGATGGGTTAGCGGTAGCGTAACCCATGCGGGCGTTGGGTTTCATGCTTCAACCCAACCTACGTTCATCTTATATTTAATTCCACCCACCTACTTAAGTAGGGAGGTACAATTATTTGTAGGATGGGTTAGCGGTAGCGTAACCCATGCGGGCGTTGGGTTTCATGCTTCAACCCAACCTACGTTCATCTTATATTTAATTCCACCCACCTACTTAGATACCTAGCCATCCTCGTCAAGAGTTTTGCCAACGCCGCGCATCTGTGTCCGATAGTCGTCCGATTGTCTTAAGGATAACGAACGAGAACGATTTCAAGCTTCGAGTAATCGTTCATAGATGTCGTCTTCCAGATTATCCCAAATCTTAGCGAGAGCAGTTTCGCTGACTTTTTGCCAGAAATCCGAGTTTGTCTCCTCCGGGATGAGGGTGACTAAAACCCTAGTACCCTCTGGAATCGGCACGGATTCGAGGAGTTCGATCCGGCCTTCTTTGACAATTGCGGGAACGGTGTTCAGCATGGTTAACCTCGATTTTTCCCCTTAAGCGGATTCTTGACTGGGTAGAGAGGAAGGATGAACCAATAGATCTGCCGTGGAACGTTTTTCCACCATTTCGCGGGTGATTAAACATCGTTTCACGTCCTTGCGCGAGGGCAATTCGTACATGACATCGAGCATTAATTCCTCGACAATACCCCGTAGGGCCCGGGCCCCGGTTTTGCGACGATAGGCCTCTTGGGCGATCGCTAGGACGGCATCAGATTTAAACTCTAACTGTACATTGTCCATCTTCAACAGTTTTTGATACTGTTTCACCAAAGCGTTGCGGGGTTGGGTCAGGATAGCGATTAAAGCTTCCTCATCCAGGGGTGAAAGCGCCGCCAGGATGGGAATCCGACCGACAAACTCTGGAATCATGCCAAATTTGACTAAATCATCGGGAGTCATTTGTTTTAATAACCCTGCCGCCACCTTATCCTTACTAGCTTGGCTATCTCCCGGTTGAATAAAGCCCATGGATTTTTTACCGAGACGCTGATCGATCACCTTATCTAAACCGACAAACGCCCCACCGCAGATAAACAGGATATTGCTGGTGTCAATCTGAATACAATCCTGATAGGGGTGTTTGCGGCCGCCTTGGGGGGGAACATTGGCGATCGTTCCCTCTAACATTTTCAGTAAAGCTTGCTGTACCCCTTCTCCGGACACATCCCGGGTAATCGAGGTATTTTCGCTCTTACGGGCAATTTTATCGATTTCATCGATGTAGATAATGCCCCGCTGCGCTTCTTCCACGTCTAAATCTGCCACTTGTAACAGACGCAAGAGAATATTTTCCACATCTTCCCCCACATAACCGGCCTCGGTTAAAGTGGTGGCATCAGCGACAGCAAAAGGTACATCGAGGATTTTAGCCAGAGTTTGAGCTAGAAGGGTTTTTCCCGATCCCGTCGGACCAATTAACAGAATATTAGATTTTTGCAGTTCGATGCTATCTTCTGGACTACCGCCACCGGCTTTTTGGGTTTGGATATCTTTGAGGCGTTTGTAATGGTTATAAACGGCCACAGACAGCACTTTTTTCGCCTCATTTTGACCAATAACGTAGTCATCGAGGTGTTTTTTAATCTCTCTTGGTTTGGGAATTTGTTCCCAAGTGGTTTTGTTTTGGCCCGATCGCCGTTTGTTGGGGCGTTCCTCCACTGGGGCGACCGGACTGGGCGGTTCCATCAATTCCTCATCGAGAATTTCGTTACACAGTTCCACACACTCGTCACAAATATAGACCCCCGGCCCGGCGATTAATTTTCGCACTTGTTCCTGGGATTTGCCGCAAAATGAACACTTGAGGTGGGAGTCGTATTTAGACATAGTTTATTATTTACAGGGAAGTAACGGGAACGGTAGGATCGGGCAGTTCGGGACGGGAAATCACCAGATCGATTAACCCATATTCTTTGGCTTCGACGGCCGACATGAAAAAGTCCCGTTCGGTGTCGTTGGCGATGCGATCGTAGGGTTGACCGGTGTGATGAGCCAGCATGGTATTGAGTCTCTGTTTAATATAGAGGATCTCTTTAGCTTGGATGGCGATATCACTAGCTTGACCTTGGGCGCCGCCGAGGGGTTGGTGAATCATGATCCGGCTACTGGGTAGGGACATCCGTTTACCTGCCGCGCCACCACAAAGCAGGAATGCTCCCATACTAGCGGCTAAACCGAAACAAATTGTCGCCACGTCGGGGCGAATTTGTTGCATGGTGTCGTAGATAGCTAGTCCGGCATAAACGGAACCACCGGGGGAGTTGATATAAAGTTGGATATCCTTTTCGGGATCCTCTGCCTCCAAGTAGAGG
The DNA here is from genome assembly GCF_020245285.1 of Microcystis sp. M31BS1. NCBI lineage: Bacteria > Bacillati > Cyanobacteriota > Cyanophyceae > Chroococcales > Microcystaceae > Microcystis > Microcystis sp. M31BS1. The sequence goes on along the minus strand of NZ_JADBVE010000345.1, from coordinate 9,635 downwards.
AGTTGGGCGACGATCGAATCAGCGACCTGATCATCGACGGGGGTTCCCAGAAAGACAATTCTCTCGCGCAGGAGTCGAGAATAGATATCAAAAGCCCGTTCACCCATGCCAGACTGTTCGATTACCACGGGTAAAACGTTAGCTAGGGAGTTTCTCCCCGTGTTGGCGTAGATAGCAGGGCGACAATTACTGGTAATTGGGTAGTCAGGTGATCTCGATTCGAGCATAATTTTTTCGGTTCCGCTATCACAATCTTAGGGGTTTTGCTTGGCTGTGGAGCTTTTACTGGCAAATGTTAAGCATCTTTAGCACTTCTGTCCATCTATTATGCCCTAAGTTTTCCCCGGTTGGCAGGAATCAGTTATCAGTTATCAGTGAGCAGTTATCAGTTATCAGTTATCAGTTATCAGTGATCAGGGAGTGGGGGAATGGGGGAATTCAAGCAATACCCTAAAACCCCAACACCCCAACACGACTGCTAACTCCTTACGGTTATTCTTCCTCAGCCTCAGCTGCCAACACTTCCACTTCGGTGAATGCGAAGGTTTCTTCTGTTTCCTCCTCCTCGGTTGTTTCTTCCTCTAGGGAACCTTTGGGGACGAGGGTGATAGTAGCCTTTTCTTTCAGCCATTCTAGGGTGTTTTCCGCCAGCATTTCTTCGGTGATCACCTGTTCCAGACGCTGCATATCTATGTCGCGATCGGACAATTGCTCCATGATTTTAGCGATTTTTTCCGCTACCGCTTCGGGACTGACTTCAATGCTGGCGACTTTAGCCAATTCCTGTACCACGAGAGTCTCTTTCAGACTTTCGATCGCATCGGGACGGGTGTTTTCCCGCATTTTGGGAATATTATCTTTTGTAAATAACTGGTTGACATCTAGCCCCATTTGTTGAAATTCCATGAAGCTTTGGGTCAAAATATGCGTCACTTCCTTTTCGATCAGCGTCTCCGGTAAATCTAAAGTCGCACCTTTGACCAATTCCTTGGTTAAAGCGTCATAAATGCTTTCTTTGGTTTCCTTCTCCGCTTGTTCTTGGAAACGTTTCTCTAAACTCGCTCTTAATTCGGCGATTGTTTCCTGATCGCTGACTTCTTGGGCAAAATCGTCGTCAAGCTCCGGTAATTCCTTTGCCTTTAACTCTTTCATCGTAATTGTAAAGATTACCGCTTTTGCTGCCACATCCTCTTTCGGATAATCTTCTGGGAAAGTTAAAGTCATCTCTTTGACTTCTTCCGGTTTCATGCCGATAATTCCTTCCACCATCCCCTCGATAAAGCGTCCTGCTTCCATATCCACCCGCAGATCTTCGCCGTCAATATCCGGGATATCTTCGCCAGTTTCGGCGGATTTTCCCCGATAATCAACGATCGCCACATCTCCCAGCTGCGCCCCGCGATCTTCCACGGGAACCAATGTCGCTAACTGTTCTTGACGCTCTTTAAACCAATTTTCCACGGATTCGGGATCATAAACGGTTTCTTCGGCAGTAACGCTCAGATTTTCGTAATCTCCGAGAATAATTGTCGGGGCCACATCCACGGAAACTGAAAAAGTCAAAGCTTTACCCGGTTCATAGGCAGCGATCAAATCCTCAAACTGAGACAATAGCTGGGGATTACCCAGGGACTCGATCCCCTCCTGTTTTAGGGCAGATTCGAGGCAATTTTCGATTAATTCCTCAATTACCGCCGCTTTTACCGCTTTAGTTCCCAATCTTTGCAGAAGAATCTGACGGGGAACCTTACCGGGGCGAAAACCGGGTATATTGGCCGACTTCGCTAAATTATTTACCACTTTCTCGTGGGTGTTTTTCGTGGTTTCGGCGGGAATTTCAATTTCTAAACCTATCTGACTGGCAGGAAGCTTTTCCTGAATAACTTTCATTGATTTTTCTAGCTCTTACGACAAGGAACGTTTATAATAGGGTGAGCGGTGTTTACGCCTGCGGTGGATCCGTCCCGCTCATGATATTCTAGGGGAATAGCTGCAGTTGCTCCCCAAGCTGTCACAATCTTTTTATTTTAGCGGTCAATGGGGTATATTTAATTTATTCCGTCCTTGGGGCAGTTAAGCCCAATCAGAAAATTTTGCTGATCAAAAGCCGATCAATCCAAGCTTGAGAATAACTCGGCGGACAAAAAAGATTTTTTACTGTAACGATTTCTTCGGATCATCATCATCACCCAACTCGTCAGGAGGTAACACAATTTGAGTCAAAAAGTACGGGTCGCTATTTTAGGGGCCACCGGGGCCGTGGGAACGGAATTACTAGAGTTATTAGCTAGTCGTCAATTCCCTCTCGCTAGTCTAAAATTACTGGCTTCCGAGCGTTCTGCTGGAAAAACCCTCGATTTTCGGGGCGAAAGTCTCCTAATCGAAGCGGTAAACGAGCGCTCTTTTCAGGACGTGGATATCGTTCTCGCTTCTGCGGGGGGATCCACCTCGAAAGCTTGGGCGAAAACTATTGTCGAGTCGGGTGCGACGATTATCGATAACTCCAGCGCTTTTCGCATGAATCCCGAAGTGCCTCTGGTTGTCCCGGAAATCAATCCCGACAGTGTGGACAATCACCGGGGCATTATCGCTAATCCCAACTGTACGACAATTCTTTTAGGAGTGGCGATCTGGCCTCTCCACCAAGTACAGGCGCTCGAGCGAGTAGTAGTTTCTACTTATCAGTCCGCTAGTGGTGCTGGAGCGCGAGCCATGGAGGAGGTAAAACAGCAAGCGCAAGCAATTCTGGACAATCGGCAACCTCCCACTAATTCCTTCCCCTATCCCCTCGCTTTTAATCTTTTTCCCCACAATACCCCGATTAATGGTCAAGGGTACTGCGAGGAAGAAATGAAAATGGTCAACGAAACCCGCAAGATTTTTGCTTGTCCAGAGCTGCGGGTTAGTGCCACCTGTGTGAGGGTTCCCGTCCTGCGCGCCCATTCGGAATCGGTTAACCTAGAATTTAGTCGGCCTTTTTCTGTGCTGAAAGCCAGAGAAATTCTTGAGTCTGCTCCGGGGGTAAGATTAGTGGAAGATTGGGACGCTAATTATTTTCCCATGCCAATTGATGCCACCGGTCGCGATGAAGTATTAGTGGGACGCATTCGTCAAGATATCTCCCATCCTAACGGTCTAGAATTGTGGCTATGCGGCGATCAAATTCGCAAGGGTGCGGCTTTAAATGCTGTACAAATTGCCGAACTTTTAGTTAAGAAAAATCTCGTCGGTTCAAGATTAGCAACAGTTTGATAGTTAAGCTATCAGCCATCAGCTAGATCAAGGCAATGATAACTAGAAAAATAGCTAATTAATCGTCGGATAAATAAAGTCTGAAAGCTGATTGCTGATCGCTCAAAAACTGATAACAAAGGACGAATCTAAAACCTAATTTGTTAAGCTAAAAGCTTCGATGTACTTAGTTGATAACCTTCTTTTTAGGTAGGAGGATTGCCAGATTCTTTCTTTTGCCTCTTGCCTTCAGAAGCTGATAACTGATAACTGATAACTGATAACTGATAACTGATAACTGATAACTGATAACTGATAACTGATAACTGATAACTGATCAATGAGTGAAACATATTTTGGACGAGTAATTACGGCGATGGTGACACCCTTCACCGTCGAGGGTCAAGTTAATTATGGGATGGTGGAAAAATTGGCCGATTATCTAGTTACCCACGGTAGCGATGGTATAGTGGTCTGTGGGACGACGGGAGAATCACCCACCCTAAGTTGGCAGGAAGAATACGAACTATTTAGTATTGTCAAAAAAGCGGTTAATGGTCGGGGAAAAGTGATTGCGGGGACGGGTTCTAATTGCACTTCCGAAGCGATCGAAGCGACCCAACAGGCTGCTAAACTGGGTTTAGATGGTTCTTTACAAGTGGTTCCCTACTACAATAAACCTCCCCAAGAGGGTTTATATGAGCATTTTCGCGCCATTGCCAAAGCTTGTCCCGATCTGCCAGTAATGCTTTATAATATACCTGGTCGCACGGGTCAAAATATGACCCCAGAAACGATTATTAAACTGGCAGCAGTTGATAATATTGTGGCGGTAAAAGAAGCTAGTGGTAATTTAGAACAAACCTGTAAGATTTACTGTCATACTCCTGAAAATTTCGCTATTTATTCCGGCGATGATTTTCTTACCTTACCCCTAATGACCTGTGGTGCGGTGGGAGTGGTCAGTGTTGCCAGTCATCTAGTGGGAGAAGAAATTCAAGGGATGATTCAAGCTTTATTAACTGGAGATGCGGCCAAAGCGATCGAGATTAATTTGAAATTATTTCCCCTGTTTAAAGGTTTATTCTGTGCCACTAATCCAATTCCAATTAAAGCGGCCTTAAATCTAGTCGGTTGGGAAGTGGGGGGTCTAAGACTTCCTTTATGTTCCCTAAGTCCCGAGCTAGAAGAAGGATTAGCAAAAGTTATGCAAGAATTGGCTTTAATCTAGAAAAATATTAGAAAATTTGGCTAACTAAACTAGGATTTTTTCGAGAAATAGGTTATAATGTTAATAGCTTAACTAGAAAAGAAATATAGTTTAGAACTGCTAGAAAGTATTGATACTAAGTGAATTTAACTAGGTGTTATTTCCCTAGTTAGAATAAGTCTAACTATCCATTTTTTGAGATTTCCCGTCCACAAAAACCACCTGAAAAATCACCATAACTTACCATCAAAGGATACCTAATGATTCAAGATAAAACCCAAGCAAAACTAAAGATCATTCCACTAGGAGGACTACACGAAATCGGCAAAAACACCTGTGTTTTTGAATACGATGATGAGATTATTCTCTTGGATGCTGGTTTAGCTTTTCCTTCCGATGATATGCACGGGGTCAATGTAGTGCTTCCCGATATGACTTATCTAAGAGAAAATCGCCATAAAATTAAGGGTATGATTGTCACCCACGGTCACGAAGATCATATCGGTGGCATTCCCTACCATCTCAAACAATTTGATGTACCAATTATCTACGGTCCGCGTCTAGCGATGGCTTTATTGCGGGATAAATTGGAAGAAGCAGGATTAGTAAATCGTACTAAATTAGAAACCGTTGCTCCTCGGCAAATGGTGCGTTTAGGTAAATCTTTCATGGTGGAATATATCCGCAATACCCACTCGATCGCCGATAGTTTTTGTGTAGCAATTCACACTCCTTTAGGGATAATTATTCACACAGGAGATTTTAAAATTGACCATACTCCCGTCGATGGCGAATTTTTTGATCTGCAAAAAATTGCCGAACATGGCGAGAAAGGGGTGCTATGTTTATTGAGTGATTCCACTAACGCGGAAGTACCCGGTTATACTCCCTCGGAAGCTTCCGTTTATCCCGGTTTAGAGCGGGTTTTTAACCAAGCAACGGGACGGATTATGATCACTACCTTTGCTTCCTCGGTGCATCGGATTAATCTGGTGTTGAAATTGGCCCAGAAATTTAACCGGAAAGTGGTGGTAGTGGGTCGATCGATGTTAAATGTCATCGCTCATGCGCGCAATTTGGGGTATATAAAATGTCCCGACGATATATTTGAACCCCTGAAAGCGACCCGCAATTTAGCCGATGATAAAATCGTCATTTTAACCACAGGCTCCCAGGGGGAACCTTTAGCGGCCATGACGCGGATTTCTAAGGGTGAACATCCTCATATTCGTGCGCGTCAGGGGGATACGATTGTCTTTTCCGCTAATCCGATTCCGGGTAATACGATCGCTGTGGTCAATACAATTGATCGCCTGATGATGCAGGGTGCTAACGTAGTTTACGGACGCGATAAGGGAATTCACGTTTCCGGCCATGGTTCCCAAGAAGACCATAAATTGATGCTATCTTTGACGCGGCCGAAGTTTTTTGTGCCAGTGCATGGAGAACACCGAATGCTGGTCAAACACGCTCAGATGGCCCAAAGTATGGGGATTCCCGCCGAAAATATGGTAATTGTCAAAAATGGTGACACGATCGAGTTAACTAGCGATCGCATTGGCCTCGGCGCGCCAGTGCCTTCGGGAATCGAGTTAGTTGATCAAGCGGGTGTGGTCCACGAACACATTATGCAGGAAAGACAACAATTAGCCGAAGATGGTGTGATTACGATCGCCGCCTTCGTTAACGCTGAGGGACAATTAAGCGCACCTCCAGAGATTAATTTGCGCGGTGTGGTGACAAAAGTGGAAATCCCGCTGCTGAATCAGTTAATTATTCGGGCGATCGAACGCTGTTTAAGCGATCGCATTGGTGAATTTAAAACTGCGACGGGGGACCCAGATTGGGCCGGTTTGCGGGCCGAAATCGAGACGACTTTGCAACGTTTAATCAAACGGGAGTTACAGAGTCAACCTCTAGTGATTTTCCTCCTGCAAGCGGCGGCAACGGAACCAGCGAACAATCGTACTTATCGCCGCCGCCGTCCCGCAGCTACCATGGCCTCCTAATATCAGTGAGCAGTGAGCAGTAATCAGTGAGCAGTAATCAGTGAGCAGTAATCAGTGAAAAGATGGCAAGAAACTGCTATTTAATACTGGTCACTTAACACATACTGCTCACTTAAAACTCAAATCTGATAACTGTTAACTTACCCACTGATAACTGATAACTGATAACTGATCATGTTGCACGCTGCCGATTTGCGATCGCTGCTGACCGCCGTTGCCAGGGGAGAAATTAACCCGGAGACAGCCTTAGATAAACTTAAACATCTGGCCTTTGAACCGGTGGAAGACTTCGCTAAAATTGACCATCATCGTCAATTAAGAACGGGATTTCCGGAGGTTATCTGGGGGCCGGGTAAAACCACCGCTCAAATCGCCCAAATTATCAATGTTTTGCGTCAAAATAGTCCCGTGGTTATGGCCACCCGGATTGAAGCAGAGATAGCAGCCCAGCTACAGGAACAGGTGACAGACTTAGTTTATTATCCCTTAGCCCGCATCTGTGCCATTGCCGCAGCTGCCCCAGAAAATCCCCCAAAAGGGATAATTTCCATCCTAACGGCGGGAACTGCCGATATTCCCGTAGCGGAGGAGGCGGCGGTTACTGCTCAATTATGCGGTTTTTCCGTGCAGCGTCTTTGGGATGTGGGAGTAGCGGGAATTCATCGCCTCTTGAATCATCGCCATCTATTGGATGCCGCCGATGTGTTAATTGTTGTTGCGGGAATGGAAGGAGCCTTACCAAGTGTGGTAGCGGGATTAGTCGATCGCCCGGTGATCGCCGTTCCCACGAGTATCGGTTACGGAACCAGTTTCGGTGGTATTGCTCCTTTGTTAACTATGCTCAATTCCTGCGCGGTCGGCATCGGTGTGGTTAATATAGATAATGGTTTTGGGGCTGCCATGTTAGCCGGCCAAATTTTACGCACGGCGGCCAGATTAGCTTAGATTTTTACTCATCTCAGACTGGAAATCCTATACAGTTGGTATAGGGATAAACTACTTTGAAAAAGAAGCCGATATGCACCTAAGTGAAATTACTCATCCCAACCAGTTACATGGTTTATCACTCCGTCAATTAGAAGATATTGCCCGTCAGATTCGCGAAAAACACCTCCAGACGATCGCCGCTACCGGTGGACATTTGGGACCGGGGTTAGGAGTCGTAGAACTAACGATCGCCCTTTACCAAACCCTCGATCTCGATCGCGATAAAGTCCTTTGGGACGTGGGACACCAAGCTTATCCGCACAAACTCCTCACCGGCCGCTATAACGATTTCCACACCCTGCGCCAAAAAAACGGCGTTGCGGGCTATCTAAAACGTTGTGAGAGCAAATTTGACCATTTTGGGGCTGGACACGCCTCCACGAGCATTTCTGCTGGGTTAGGAATGGCTTTAGCCCGGGATGCCAAGGGGGAAGATTTCAAGGTGGTATCGATCATCGGGGATGGCGCTTTAACCGGGGGTATGGCCCTAGAAGCGATTAACCATGCTGGACATTTACCGAACACCAACATCATGGTTATCCTCAACGATAACGAGATGTCCATTTCCCCCAACGTCGGGGCAATTTCCCGCTATCTCAATAAAGTTCGTTTGAGCGAACCCGTCCAGTTTATCGCCGATAATCTCGAAGAACAATTGAAACACCTACCCTTCTTCGGTGACTCCCTCACCCCCGAAATGGAACGAGTCAAAGAAGGGATGAAACGGTTAGCAGTTCCCAAAGTCGGCGCTGTCATTGAAGAATTGGGCTTTAAATATTTTGGCCCGATTGATGGTCATAATATTCCCGAATTAATCGCCACTTTTAAACAGGCCCACAAGGTTCACGGACCGGTTTTCGTCCACGTTGCCACCGTTAAAGGCAAAGGCTACGAATGGGCCGAAAAAGATCAAGTGGGTTATCATGCCCAAAATCCCTTTAATTTAGCCACGGGTAAACCGATTCCCTCCAGTAAACCGAAACCTCCCGCTTATTCTAAAGTTTTCGGGCATACTCTCACTAAATTAGCGGAAAATGACCCGCGCATTATCGGTATCACCGCCGCCATGGCCACCGGGACGGGATTAGATAAATTTCAGGCAAAACTACCGAAACAGTACATCGATGTGGGAATTGCGGAACAACACGCCGTTACTCTCGCCGGTGGTCTTGCTTGCGAAGGAATGCGCCCAGTTGTCACTATTTACTCTACTTTCCTGCAGCGGGCTTTTGATCAGATTATTCACGATATCTGCATTCAAAATCTGCCAGTTTTCTTCTGCATGGACCGGGCCGGTATTGTCGGGGCCGATGGACCGACTCACCAAGGGATGTACGATATCGCCTACCTGCGTTGTATCCCCAATATGACCATTATGGCCCCGAAAGATGAGGCGGAACTGCAAAGAATGGTCGTAACGGGGATTAATCATACCAGCGGCCCCATTGCCATGCGTTACCCCCGGGGCAACGGTTTAGGGGTTCCCCTGATGGAAGAGGGTTGGGAAGCTTTACCCATCGGTAAGGGCGAAATTCTCCGCAGTGGCGATGATATTCTCCTGTTAGGATACGGCACTATGGTTAACACTTCCCTACAGGTGGCCGAAATCCTCAGCGAACACGGCATCGAGGCCACAGTGGTTAATGCTCGTTTTGTCAAGCCCCTTGATACAGAACTTATCTTTCCCCTTGCCCAACGTCTTGGTAAGGTGGTGACTTTAGAAGAAGGTTGTTTGATGGGTGGTTTTGGTTCTGCGGTTTTGGAAGCTTTACAGGATGCTAATATTCTAGTTCCGGTCAAGCGTTTCGGGGTTCCCGATAAATTAGTGGACCACGCAACACCAGAGGAATCCTTCGCTGATTTGGGTTTAACCAGTCCCCAGATTGCCGAACAGGTTTTGGCGGCATTTTTTAGCCAAAAACAAACCGCTAACGTTGGTTAAAATCTCAAGATTAGCTTGGCCAGTTTTCCCGAAAAATTAGGGAAGACTGGCTTTTTTTGGTCTAGATAGTCAATGAACACTGCCGGCAATAAATAGGGTTTGCGGCAAAAAGTACGGGCGAAGCATTCGGACAATAACCTATCGGTGAAACTGTAGATTTTCGGCGTTGTCAAATTGAAAGATGCTCCCAATCAGCACCGGAACGGAAATTACTTTGATAGGAAAGATTACCCTGCATCTTGACAATTAGTGTTTA
>NZ_JADBVE010000344.1:0-9670 GCF_020245285.1 Microcystis sp. M31BS1 | reverse complement strand
GGAAAACGAGGAAAAAGAGAAACCCTTGTCGCTGGGAGAAGAAAGGGAAAAAAAGACTTTATTGCACCGATGGTATTTACGAGAAGCCTGAATGCCGAAGGTTTTGAAGGGTGGTTATCTTTATATTTATTGCCCTCTCGCGCCCATAACATCAGTATTAATTATGGATAATGCACCAATTCATCGGAAGACAGTCATTAAACAACTGCTAGAAGAAGCAGGTCATCAGGTAGTGTTTTTGCCAAAATACTATCCTGATTTAAATAATATCGAACATGATTTTAGTGCATTAAAGAGGGCAAGAATGTATGCTCCTGTGGGGACACCCCTTGATGAAATTATTCGTACTTATTGTGTCGCCTAGTGTCTCGTTCTTATTTGAAATAACTGATAACTGATAACTGATAATCGATTTAGCGTTTGCGTTTGAGTAATTTAGAAATGCGTCGATTGTACCGCAACCAACGCCAAATTTTAATAACTAATTCCTCTACCCATAAAATAATCGCATCTAATCCCTCTAAAATCCGCTCTAAGGGGTGTTTAACGTAGCCGACGGGGGTTGATTCGGTTTCTAACCATTCCTCGTTAATTGGTTGAATTATCTCCTTAGCATAGCGGGGATCTAATTGGGCGGCGGGGGGGGATTCTCCCAGAGTAATTTCAGCGGCGGCCGGGGGGATTTTTTGTAAAGATTTATTTTGTTTTCCTTGACTAAAAGCTTTTTCTGTGCTAAGGGGCTGGGTTGGGGTGACTGGGGACTGGGGAAGGGGATAAGCGGGATTAAGGCGGGGTTTTTCGGAGTCTTGGGGAGAAATAGCCAAGATATCGGCGGATTCTAGCCAAGGTTGCTCGCTGACGGCGGAAAATGTCAGGGATTGGCGAGAGGAAAAGAAGTGATCGATCGCCGCTTGGATGAGTTTGCCGAGCGTGAAGGGATCCGCTTGGGTTTGTTTTTCTAGCCAATCTTGGAGACGTTGCTTGAAGGTGATCAGCAGAGAATTAGGAAGACTTAGGGGATATTTTGCCGATAAAGCGGGTGAATCAGCACTATGTTCTAAATTATTCTTCTCTTTTGCCCAGAAATGCTCGATCGCCGCATAAATTAACCAATAAAGGTGCCAGAGATAGGAGGAATTTTTCTCGAGAGTCGGGGACTGGTTAAGGAGATCGGAAGGGGGGTTAGAGGTGTGGCTCAAACTGCCTGGGATTGCGGGGGAGATAGGGAGAAATTTAGCCTCGAAAATCGCTAATTTTTCGTCAATGACTTCTAAAATCGCTTGAGAATTTAAATTAGGCAGTGGTAAGGAGGGTGGTGTCGGGGTTTTGACAAGATGGGATTCTTGGAATAGATTTATGGCGATCGCTATCTGTCCCTGTTGTTCCCAGCGTAGTAGGTTCCAAAACCAACGGATCGGAGGCAAGACAGAATTTTTATCGGTAAAATTTGGTAATAAAGGCGGATATTGAGGATTTAATCGCTTAATTCTCCGTTTTTCGAGGGCGTAGTTAGCCAGTGCCGTCCTAATTTGTTTTTCTATTTGTCTTTGGGTTTGATTATCGGTGATTTTAACAGTCTGGTGATCGTTAGTGACGAAAACTAAAGCTTGATCCTCTAGATCGGCTGCTATGCCAATAAATGCCGTTTCTTGGTCGGATAAGCTCTGGAGAAATTCCGCAATCGCATCCGTCCCATCTTTGCTGGGGGGTGATAATTGTTTCTGGAGACTGTTCCCCAATTGATTAGCCGTCATCCGCAGGGATTGTACCAGCAAATAGACGGGATAGATGGCTATTTGCAAGGCAACAGCGATCGCATTTTGACCGCGACGGGAAACGCGGCCGAGGTTATCTTTCAGACGGATCAAGCGACGGTTGATCAGGTTGAACAGTCGGCTTTTATAGGGATCGGCAGCCATGGATTTTGGGCGATAACATCTTCAATTACACTATCCTATTGTGCAAGGGCGGGATAAAAAAATTTTTTGCCAAAACCCTTGACTCCCAGAAAGATTATTGTTATATTTAAAAAGGTCTGAAATCCAAGCCCCCATCGTCTAGTGGCCTAGGACACCTCCCTTTCACGGAGGCGACAGGGATTCGAATTCCCTTGGGGGTATGAAAAGAAGTCAGAGGAAGCTTCTGACTTTTCGGTTTTTTTCTCCCGTTGATGGCTTTTTGGTAGGGTGACGGTGAAAATTGTTCCTCGATCGATCTGACTTTCGACGCTAATTTGTCCATGATGACTGAGGGTAATCGCTAAAGCGATCGCTAATCCTAATCCTGTTCCCCCGGAAGTGGCGGAATTTTGTCGCGCAGGATCGAGACGATAAAAGCGATCAAAAATATGGGATAAGGCAGCCTCGGGAATACCGATTCCGTTATCTTTGACGCGTACCAGTAACACCGATTGTCGATCGCGTTTACTTTTTTCCAATTCCACTGCCACATTTTTAGGCTCAGATTCGGGCAAAAAAGCGTGTTTTAGGGCATTAGAAATTAAATTTGTGAATAAACGAGCTAATTGATCCCAATCTCCCTCCATAGTAAACATTTCATCGCTATAGGAAAAATCCTCTTGGTCCGGTTCCACAATCGACAAAGAAAGGCAAATTCCCTGCTTATCGGCGATTAAACGCTGTTCTTCCACCACTTCCATCAATAAAGCATCCAAAGGTACAGCTTGCTCGATCGGTTGGACGATGCCACTATCAGAACGGGCTAAAAAGAGCAGATCATTGACTAAATTGCCCAATCTTTCCGTTAAACGCTCGATCACCCGCAAGCGTTGATCGCCAGTTTGGGGATAAGCGATCGCCATTTGCACGTTAGTTTGGATAGTGGCGATCGGATTGCGTAATTCATGGGAAGCATCGGCGGTAAATTGTTTTAAACTCTGATAGGACTCTTTTACCGGTTGAATGGCTAAACCGGACAAAAACCAACCAATCCCGGCGACACTGGCAATCATCAGGCAAATTCCGACGATTAAATCCAATAATAGCTGTCTAATTGGTTTTGTCACCTCAAACCAAGGATGACTTACCCGCAGATATCCCAAAACATAATGATGGATTTCCACCCTTTCGGTTATTTGTCGCAGCAGACGATTATCGGATAAGCGAATAGTTTCCCCCTGACGGTGGGGATGGAGGGGAATATCTAAAGATTCGGCCAGAGTTGACCAAACTAGATTACCTTGGGGATCGAACCATTCCAAATCTATATGATCGTCCTCGACGGATTTACCCTGACTGGGAAAACTTGCGAGGGGATCGACGCGATAACGTCCTTGGTTCGGGGGAATCGATTCGATCACGAGGGAACGATTTACCACCTCAATGATGTGTTTGAGGGTATCATCAATGCGATCCACTAGGGTATGCCGCACATAAAAATACATTCCCGTAGCGAGAAAAAGCAGTAGTATGGCAGTGACAACAGTGTACCATAAGGCTAAACGGCGGCGAGTGGCTTGGAACACCGATAATCTATGGATTGGCTAGAGATTTTTAGGGCAATGTATCCTATTTTACAGCTTATTTGAGCGATTTATTATTGGAGAATAAATTATTTTTAGCCATAGGGAAAAACTGACGGTTGCCAAGAATAGCTAGACTTGAAGGCTCATAGTCCTTAAAAATTGCTGCTAACAAAAGTATTTTTAGATACATTCTTCTCAATAATTGTTTGAGTAGAACTACAAAAGCAGCCAAAGTGAATTATATTTAACCCTATGGCAACAAGGCTGACAGGAACGGCTAAAAATATTTTTGAGCTTATTTGAATTAATCACAACTATAAATAATGATGAATTTAAATTATTGGTTAATGAAATCGGAACCCGATGTCTATAGTATCGGGGATTTAAAAAAAGATGGTCAAACTATTTGGGAGGGAGTGCGAAATTATCAAGCGCGCAATTTTCTCCGTCAGATGAAGCGGGGAGATTTAGCCTTTTTTTATCATTCTAATACGACCCCGCCGGGGATTGTCGGCTTGATGCGCGTAGTGGAAACCGATATGATCGATCCGACACAATTTGATCGCAATAGTCCCTACTATGATTCTAAAGCCTCCCTGGATTGCCCGCGCTGGTGGACGGTTAAAGTTGAGTTCGATCGCCTTTTTCCCCAACTGCTGCCCCTGGGAATTTTAAAACAAAATTTTACCGCCGATGAATTATTATTAGTAAGGACAGGAAATCGTCTGTCAGTGATGCCTGTCAATCAAGCGATCGCAACAAAAATTCTCGCTTTAGTCGCTCGTCAAGGAGTATAAACTGTGAACCAGAAAGATGCTATTAATTTACTTTCCCTGATTGGGGGATTATTGGTCACTATTGTCATTTTAGCGGCCTTTAATGCCTATGTGATCATCACCCCCGGACAAGCGGGAGTTTTAAGTGTTTTAGGAAAGGCTAAAGACGGGGTTTTATTGGAGGGATTGCACTTTAAACCTCCCTTTGTTTCTAGTGTCGATATCTACGATGTTACGGTGCAAAAATTTGAAGTTCCCGCCCAAAGTTCCACTAAAGATTTACAGGATTTATCTGCTAGTTTTGCGATTAATTTTCGTCTCGATCCGACTCAAGTAGTGGCGATTAGAAGAACCCAAGGCACCCTACAAAATATTGTCGCTAAAATTATCGCCCCTCAAACCCAAGAATCCTTTAAAATTGCCGCCGCTAAAAGAACAGTAGAGGAGGCAATTACTCGACGCAGTGAGTTAAAAGAAGACTTTGATAATGCCCTATCGACTCGGTTAGAAAAGTATGGTATTCTAGTCTTAGATACCAGTGTGGTAGATTTGAATTTTTCTCCAGAATTTGCCCGGGCCGTCGAAGATAAACAAATCGCAGAACAACGCGCCCAAAGAGCCGTTTATATCACCCAAGAAGCAGAACAACAGGCCCAGGCAGAAATTAATCGCGCTAAAGGGAAAGCTGAGGCACAAAGACTATTAGCAGAAACTTTAAAAGAACAGGGAGGAGGATTGGTTTTACAGAAAGAAGCGATTGAAGCTTGGCGCGAAGGTGGGGCGCAAATGCCCCGGGTTTTAGTCATGGATGGAGCGGGAAAAAATAGCGTACCATTTTTATTTAATTATAGTGATTCTTTTTCAGAAAATACCCCCTAAATTCGGGTCTATTTAGCCTAATTATTTTCTCAAGATACAGTCTTTCCCATCAAGAGGAAGTGTTACCTAAATTTGGTAAGCTGTTGACTATCTAAATTACTCGTTAAGACTGCACGGGAGTTGGGAGCGCTGGAGAAGGAGTTTGAGTATAAGTCCACCTCACTTCTCCCCATTCCAATCCCATCCCACCATCCCCAACTCAATCAAACCTCTAACTACAAGAAATATGACCTTGGGGTGCTTTTCGTTCAAAAATAACTTGATCGTAGATCGCCGACGAGTGTAAAGTGCGTTAGAAGGCTACCAATTCTGTTAAAAAACCCAAATCAACAATCCGCACCCCACGCAGCAACTTTATTCTTAAATTGGTGTTTCTGTGTTGGCTTATTTTGTTAGCAAGAACAGCCGAGACACCTATTTTAAGCTATCATGGAAACAGCACTGTACTGCTTGCTAAATCAATGCTGACCCTCAAAACGAGTAAACTAACCCTTGCTGATGTTCAACGTCATCTCCATTTTCAAGAAAAGCTTGAAGATGTTTCATTTACAGAGCTTTTAGCTTTGGAAACCGTCAGCGAGGCAGAAAAATTAGAACTTGTTCAAATCCGCAACGATTTTCGACCCTATTTGATGGAAGATAAAGCATCAGAAGGACAAGTTAAAGTTTTAACCCTATTTCCCCTATTGCGGTTAGCGGGTTTTTATCGTTATCCGATTAAGATTAGGGTTGAAGAAGGGATTGATAATATTATCCTTGTGGATGAAGATAAAACTATTAGCGGACGCTTTGATATTGTCACGGTAAATAATTCGATAGCAACTGTCAATGATATCCCTTTTTGGATTTTAGTCATTGAAGCTAAAGAGAGTGGAATCGAAGTACGTCAGGGATTACCTCAATTATTGACTTATGCCTACAATAGCTTAGAAAGACAACCCTCAGTTTGGGGATTAGCGACTAATGGCTTACAATATATGTTCGTCTATCTCAGACAAGAAACTAACCCCACTTATCAGATAATGCCAGAACTTAATTTAATGTATCCTGAATCAGCAATTAATCTGCTCCAAATTCTCAAGGCAATGGGTCAGCTAATTTTAGAGTAACCTTTGGGGTGGTTGGGTTTCGCTTTTTCAGGCGAATTAAGCCATTTTAGACCCAGTATTGTTTCGCTCAACCCAACCTACGAGACTGTCTATATAGGCAATTAAAAGCGTCTTGAATAATTACCACTATCTAAAACTCCTAAGTCAAAAATAAACTTAATTAAGGTGTCAATTGAACGAGAATGAATTAGTTGATGCTTGCTCAATATCTAACCAAGACTCGATTACAGAATTAACCACAGCAGCTACGCAGGAAATCGCTACACTATTACCCGTTAATTTTCGCATAGTTTGATAACTGCCGACAATTTGATAATCATCGGGAAAACCTTGTAAACGTAGCATTTCTCTTTCTGTTAAGCGTCTTTTCCCATCCACTAACAAATAATTATAGGATGCTCCTGCTCGCAAGGCACAGGAATAGGGATAAGCACTGACATTTCCTCCTTTATTTTCGTGCCAGATAGTCGGTTCACTATATGGTTTTTTTCCCTCTCTTTTCAGAAGGCGACTTTTTTGAATTTTTTCGGAAGCATAATAAAAATCCGAGACATTTTCCTCTAATATTTCCGTTAAACTTGTTCTAGATAAAGCTGGTTTTGGCCAGATAAAACCCCGCGCTTCTCGGAAACCAACGATAAAAATCCGTTCCCGTTTTTGCGGTAAACCAAAATTAAGCGCATTCAAAACCCGATAATCGGTATAGTAATCTAAATCTTGCAAAGTATCGAGAATAATTTCTAAGGTTTTTCCCTGTTGATGTCCCTGCAATTGCTTGACATTTTCCAGAATAAATGCTGCGGGTTGTTTGACTTTTAAAATACGGGCAATCTCAAAAAATAGCGTGCCTCTGGTATCGTCAAATCCCTTTAAATCACCACAAATACTAAAAGGTTGACAGGGAAATCCCGCCATTAAAATATCATGATTGGGAATGTCTAGGGCAGCGATTTCGGTAATATCTCCCTGGGGTTGGTCGCCAAAATTAGCCTGATAAATTGCCTGAGCATCTTTATCTATATCACAGGAAAAAACACAATCAGATTCTAAGTTTTTTTGGCGACAAACTCGTTCAATTGCGACTCGAAACCCTCCCAAACCAGAAAAGAGGTCAATAAAACGGATTTTTTTACTATCTTTCAGGAGATTCATCGATAATTAAAATTGCAGCGATAGGGATATTCTCTTTGATTTTAACTTATTCAACTTTCACTAAAGAGCGGACGGTAAATATTTCATTTGCTTGTAGGGGTTTAATCGCCGAAATTGGCACAGTAACTACTGAAATTGACTCACCGAGAGCGTTAAAAACCTCTAAAATTGCTCCCATTTCGCCATTGCTAGGATGGGGGATTAAATCCACTAATACTGCCACATCTCCCGATTTGAGATTGTCTTCGGGAACATCAAGACAAAGAACCACATGATCGTATAATCTAACATCCATAATTATCTATCCTTTCGGGGCTTGAGAGTAACAAACTGAAAACAGTCGTCAATGTATCGCAGTATCCATATTGTAACCACTGCTAAATTGATTCCGTTAACTCCTTCTAGCATTCCTTCAACTCGATAAAAGATACCGTATTCATTTTTACCATCTCTGATCGCATCTTCTACGGTAATTAGCTGAATAATCGCTTTTTGCAAACTGGCCGCATTATCGAGAGTAAATCCTGCTTGTGCTAAAAATTTTGATTTGTCATCTTTGTCTCTGAATACGAGAAGATAACGAGTAAGTTTATCCTCTGGAATAATTGCTTTAGATGGAATTTGCATCACTCAATCTACTTAGTTTTCTAGCCTTTTCTTCAGCACTCATGATTGTCGAGTTTGCTCTCTAGGGATTCTAGATCTGATAACTGCGGTGGATGATTAGCATTCCATGGGAGAGCTTGATCTAATTTTTCTCGAAAAGGCGATCGATTTATCCAGTCTTCGTTTACGGGAGAGCGATCGAGTAAATTTTGATAAAACTCATTCCACAGTTGACCCCATTCTTTTAGATCGATAACAACTGCTGTTTTTTCTCCTGTTTCATCGACAATATACTGAATACATTTCATGATTTAAATTGTTGTGAGATGGATATTAACTAATAACTATATTTTAATCGATTCACGAGAAGATATGGATTTTGCAAGTTCTTGTCTAGCATCTTCCGATAGAGAACAACCAAAATCTAGAATCTCGATTAAAACTAACTGATCGTCCTCGGAATAATGTAATATTGTTTTCCCTTCCTCCTCTGCGTAAGCAATTGGATTATTGTTTAACTCAATTAATAAAGCATCCACATCTGGGCTATAGTGTATCTTGTTCACCAAATTCCTCTAATTGTTATCGCTTTAACTCTTGTGTCGGCAATGAATTGGCAATTAATCAGAATTAATCTAAATTGTTTCGCTCAAGCCAACCTAAGAGGCTGTTGTGTTGGCGTTGAAAGCTTTGCCGTGTTCTTCTCGAATTTTATGAATTTCTTCAGCATACTTGAGAGTAAACCCGTAGGATTCCGCAGCCTTTTCCGCAGCAATGCGAGACTTAACTAAATAGTCATGGATAGACGTGCATTCCTCCGATAATCTTGTTTGAGTTTTATCTTTTTCTTGCAAAATCTCTGAGTGGATCATAAGTTATTCTCCTCTTTGAATAGTTCAAGTGGTGTGACAATTTCAGGTGTTGACAAACCAAGGCGGGCATTGATAACGCGAATATGCTTCCGTTTGTTAGCATTCGCTAGGTGGTTGCAATTCCAAGTAACGAGATATTGAATGTCGAAATAGCTGGCATAGGCAAGATAAAACTCGACAACTTGTTCAAGAGCAGAAGTCGGCGGTAGTAAAGGAATCCTCGAAACCAAATGAATAATTTCAGCTTTACGCGGATAGTTTCCGTTGGTTAGTTCTTGAAGCACGGCATCCGAAATATATAAATCATAATAACTGGACATCTCCGACCACCACTTCCTTGTGATTTCGGTAAAAGTTTTTAGAGCTTCACGCTCATCAAAGTAATAACTCGGAACCGTGGAATCCAAGTACACTTTTTCTTTCATGATAATAACTGATCGAGAAGACTAAATTAAAGCCTGAAGCAGCGGTATGGTAGCCCCCTCTATTCTACTATCCTATCTCTGTAACGAAGTTATTGCACTGTCATGCTTGACCTCGATCATTTCTCAGAGCGATCGCACTTGATCGCATTGAAACTTCTCCATTTTATCCCAAACATTAGCGGTGCGTTACACGCGCGTTTTCGCACCCTACAAGATCAGCGATCGCACTCCTCTTATATTGTTACATACAGCAATGAATTGTTATCGCTTTAACTCTTGTGTCGGCAATGAATTGGCAATTAATCAGAAATTAATATAAGCAATTATTGTAGGTTGGGTTGAGCGAAACAATACTGGGTCGAAAATG
>NZ_JADBVE010000343.1:0-7050 GCF_020245285.1 Microcystis sp. M31BS1 | reverse complement strand
ATCTTTCCGAAAGTCCTTGACTTGTTTCAGTTTTTCTATTAAGCTCAACATATATTTTAAAAGTTGCCGGTCACTTCTCATTTTACCTGATAGTGATCGCTTTTACTTTTGATATTCTGATGGGAGAATGAAACAGCCCTAGGGTAGGGCTGTTTCATTCTCGAAGAATAAAAAAAAGTAAGGTGAACAAACTCATGTAAAATGAGTTTGTTCACCTTATCTTTTTATACTATGCAGAGGCTAATCGAAAAATTAAAGAAAGTCAAGGATTTTCGGAAAAGTTATGGAAAAAGACACCAGCTATGGGTCGTACTTTTAATCATTATCCTGGCAATTATGCAGTCCTATACTAACATCAGTCTTTAATGTAAATCATCCCTTTAATAATGTTTGGGAACACATTAAAAGTTATATTAAAGTGGAAAGGTATGGTGAAAGAGGGGGACAAGGGTATTATAATTGTGCCTAGTACATTAGTAGTTTGGTAGAAAGTGCTCAAACTTTTGCTCGAAAAATTCGAGGTCATTGGAACATAGAAAATCAGTTGCACTGGGTAAAAGACGTAATTTTTAAGGAAGATACTTTACCTTTAACTGACTTTCAAGCTGTTAGTAATTTGTCAATTCTCCCAACTATAGCTCTAAATCTTTTCAGAGGTTTAGGCTTTTTATCCTTTATCCTTTTATCCATTACAAAGGGGCAAAGATGGCTTGATAACAAGTGGTTCAGGCTTTGCGATTTGTTAGAATAAATCAGCCCTAGGGGCCGCTTGGGAATTCGGCAAAACCTTGGCCAGCCAAGCTATCCGCCAAAAAAACGCTAAAAAATAGTTAATATGTCCAGTTTGTTTCATCCCCTTTGTGGTAGTAACCTTAGTACCCTATTACGTTTATTTTTGACTAATGGCGGCATCGATCGCCCCAATTTCGCCCCGGCAACCCTGGCGCTGGCAGTTACCCTGGCGCGACTGCCTTTTTCTACCCTAGAACGAATTTTGATGACAGGGTTTTATGAGCGCCGCGTGCAGGTAAAAGCACCCATTTTTATTGTCGGCTATTGGCGCAGCGGCACGACCCATCTGCACAATTTACTCGGTCAATCGGAGCAATTTGGCTATATTTCGCCCCTAGCGGTGGGATTACCCTGGGATATCCTCGGTATCGTCCGCTTATTTCAACCGCTGCTAGAATTGGCCCTACCGAGCGATCGCCATGTGGATAACGTCGCTGTTACTCCCGATTCACCCCAAGAAGACTCGATCGCCCTGGCCAGCATGATCCCCCTTTCCTACTACCATGGTTTATACTTTCCCCAACGTTTTCAGTACCATTTCGATCGAGGGGTTTTTTTTCAGGGCTGCAGCGAGAAAGAAATCGCCACTTGGCAGCGTTGGCATACTCATCTATTAAAAAAAGTTTCCATCCATCAAAGAGGCAAACAATTACTAATCAAAAACCACGTTTATGCGGCACACATTGCCAAATTGCGAGCTATCTGGCCCGATGCTAAATTTATTCATATCTACCGCAATCCCTATCGAGTTTTTCCTTCAACCCGCCACTTTTTTACCCGCATCCTACCAGAACTAGCACTGCAATCCTACGATAATTTATCCACAGATGAAATCGAGCAGGTAATTCTAAAAAGTTATCCCCCAATGATCAATTCTCTCCTGCGAGATAGTGCCGATTTACCCGCCGATAGTTTTGTAGAAATTCGTTTTGAAGATTTAGAAAAAGAACCCCTAGCACAAATCGAGAAAATCTACGATCAACTGCAACTTCCCGACTTAAAAATATCTATGCCTCGCTTTGAGAAATATATCGCTAGTCTGCAAGGATATAAAAAAAATAATTATCCCCCAGAACCAAAAGCGATCGAATTAGTCGAATCTCATTGGCTACCATTTATTCAACGTTGGAATTATTTTTAGTCATCAGCTTTTTCAGTTATCAGTTATCAGTTATCAGTTATCAGTTATCAGTTATCAGTTATCAGTTATCAGTTATCAGTTATCAGTTATCAGTTATCAGTTATCAGTTATCAGTTATCAGTTATCAGTTATTAGTTATCAGTTATAATTCATAATTCCCCATCTCCCCACTACCCCACTTCCCGCTCTCCTAGACCTTTTAAACAGGATTTAGTAAGTACCTAAGCAAAATTAATTACACCTATCTAACTACTTCTTGCCTATTGCCTATTGCCTATCCTAACCAAGAAATTAATTTTGCACGACTACTTATGAAATATCTTAAATTTATCTTTCTGGGTTTAGGTTTTGTTTTACTAGGGGTAATTTTACGCAAAACAAATCTGCAAGAAGTTTGGCAACAAATCACCCTAGTCGGTTGGTGGGGAATGACATTAGTAATTATTTTTTATTTCCTAGAATTCCTCACCGATGTTTTTACTTGGCAACTAACTTTTAAAAGCATTCCTATCCAACCTCGATGGACAATTCGCCTATTATTAATTTACATGGTAGGGGCAGCCTTTAATCGCGTGACTCCCTTCGCTTCTTTGGGAGGAGAAGGTTTTAAAGCAGTGATGTTAAAAACTCACTATCAGATTAGCTATAAAGAAACCAGTGCCTCGATTATTCTGACCAAGACATTAAATACTGCTTCCCTTGTCTTCTTTGCAATTATCGGTTTTTTTCTGCTCCTAGCTTCCCCAAAATTCTCCAATTCTTTTAAAACTTTTACTGGATTAAGTCTCGCTATATTCTCCAGTTGTATCCTGATATTTTTCTTGATTCAGCGATTCCGTTTATCCTCCAGAATAGTTAATCGATTAGGTCATTCTTTTTTAGGTGATCGCCTAGCTAAACCTTTAGAAAATCTTCGCAGTGTCGATGATCGTTTAGGGGAATTTTACCGGAATCTGCCCCTATTTAGAAATGGCTTGATCGTCGGTTTTCTCAATTGGCCTCTCGGAGTTTTAGAAATCTATGTTTTAATGCAGTTTCTCCAACATCCGATTAGTTTTGCCGATGCTTGGTTATTTGATTCTGTTGCCCAATTAGTGCGCGCTGGAACCTTTTTTATTCCTGCTAATATCGGTACTTTAGAAGGTTCTTTAGTGCTGCTGGGTGCTTCCTTAACCGGCAGTCTAGAATTAGGTTTAGCGATTTCCGTAATTCGCCGGGTTAAAGATGTTCTCTGGATTATATTAGGTTTATTGATCTGGTGGTTATTTTCCCTAAGACCGACTTTACCCGATCGCCCTTCAAAATAATCTCAATCATACTAAATCCGTTGAGTATAGGTAACATATCAGGATAGGCAAAAAACAAAAAGGGGAATAAATAATCAGTCTTTAATAACCAGATTTAGTATTATCAGTAACTTTTAAATTAGTACAAATATATGAACAACTGCGTGTAAGCATCCCACCGAAAAACTAATGCGCGGGGGGTTTGGGGGCGGCGCCACGCCCCCAACGGGGGGTTTGGGGGGTAGAACCCCCCAAAAGTCTGGATTGAGGACAAAAAATCTAGAAAGCACAGTTTTTAAAAATTTGCCAGGTTAAAGATGTTCTCTGGATTATATTAGGTTTATTGATCTGGTGGTTATTTTCCCTAAGACCGACTTTACCCGATCGCTCTTCAAAATAATCTCCATCAGTCAACCCCCGATTATTCATCCTGTAATTTTTCGCGCACATTGCGAACAATCCGCGATAATTCACTCTTTTCATCGACGCTAATTTTAGTTGGAGAACCACTAATAATCCGCTCGTAATTGCGGAAAGAATCCTTGATATCCGCCCCATCCTGACTGATAGTATATTCACGAATCCCTTTATCGTGCCAAGAACCGCGCATCTTAAAGACGTTAATCGCTCGCGACATTTCGCCGCGAATTTCCACATACTGCAACATTAAAATCGTGTCGGTAATCGTAGAAATATGGGATTCGGTGATCGAGTGCGCTCCCATGAATTGGTCGGTGGTATTGGTGAAAAATCCCGTAATTTCCTCCTGTTTGGCGTATCCTGTCACCCCGATCACAAATTGCCGAAAAGCATTATTTGTCACCCCGCGCGCGAGCGCCGATAGAGAATCGATGGCAATACGGGAGGGTTTAAATTCCGAGATTTCCGACTTAATCATCTGTAAATGGTCTTCTAATCCCGCCGATTCGGGGTAAGAACACAATAATTTTAATAATCCCTTGCGTTCCATCTCCTCAAAATCGATCCCCCAAGAAGAAGCATTTCGGGACAATTGGGCGCGAGATTCTTCATAAGCGAACAAAATCGCCCGCTCACCGCGCCGACAGCCTTCTTCCAGAAATTTACTGACTAAGAGAGTTTTACCCGTACCTGTTGCTCCTGTAGCCAAAATAATCGAATCCTTGAAAAAACCGCCCCCACACATATCATCGAGGGTTTTTACTCCCGAAGAAATGCGGACATTAGAGGAGCGCTGAGTTAAACGCATCGCACCGAGGGGGAAGATATTAATGCCATCATTGGTGATAGTAAAGGGATATTCCCCCTTCATGTGGGTTGTTCCCCGTAATTTGAGGATTTCCGCCGTTCTGCGTCGCCTTTCTCCCTCTAGCACGTTCCGCATAATTACCACATTATCAGAGACAAATTCCTCTACACCAAAACGGGCCACCGCTCCGTATTCTTCGATACGTTCCGTGGTCATAATTGAAGTCACTCCTAATAATTTTAACCGGGCCACGAGCCGAAAAATTTCCCGCCGCACCACTGACACCGCTTCGTACTGCTGAAAAACAGCAGTTACAGAGTCAATTGATACCAGTTTTGCTTTATATTTGGTAATTGCGTATTGAATGCGCTCGATTAGGGCCGAAAGATCAAAACTACCCACCACCTCTTGACCTTCCGGATCTGGAGAAGCATCGAGAATAAATAACTTACCCTGGTCAATTAATTCTTCTAAATCCCAACCAAAACTATAGGCATTTTGGATAATATCGGTGGGAGATTCTTCAAAAGTAACAAACAGTCCCGGATAGTCAAAATACTTGATCCCGTGGTAGAGAAATTGCACAGCAAGCAGGGTTTTTCCCGTGCCAGAAGTGCCACTAACTAAGGTAGTTCGCCCCATGGGTAAACCACCGTGAGTGATCTCATCAAAACCTTCAATTAGGGTTCTAATTTTGCGAACACCTTTCGGTTTAATCGGTGGATTCGATTGGCTATTAGAGTTAGATTGAGTCATTATTTATCCAGCGAATATTTAAAGAGTAGGATTTTTATCTAATTTTTCCACAGAAACATATCAAGCCTGACTAGACACTTTACACCATCTTGATTTCCATTGACTCTTGACTTTCCCCTAGACGTACTAGATTACGCCCCGATCATTTCTCCTTCAATAAATATAACCCGTCCAATCACCTATTGCCGAAGGCCTAGCTATCATTTTCTCGTTCACGAATTTCCTCGTACAGTAAGTCTAAACCGATCAGAACCTTCTCTCGATCGGACAAATCACCGATAATTTTCCGCACCGGGGGAGGGAGGACTTTCGCGAGGGTAGGAGTAGCGAGAATCTTGTCTTCCTCCGCTAGTTGCGGGTTTTTCAGCACGTCAATCACCTTGAGCGCATACACTCCCTGAAATTCCTCTTCTAGGATATTTTTCAGGGTTTTCAAGGCGCGCACGGAGTTGGGGGTGTTCCCAGCGACGTACAGTTTTAAAACATAGGTTTTTTTAAAGACGCTCATAGGTTAAGATCAAAGGGGCTGGGGATATGAGTTCATTGTTATTTATTGGGGATATTTTAGTCTATTCCCAATAATAAATCATAAGGGATATCCTCGCGAGGTATGGAACGACGATACATTTCCCCCAAGTGAGCAAGGATATCAATGAGAGCGAGACGATAATCTAGGAGAATTTCCTCACTTCTGCCTTCTAATTTTAACTGTTGGGAAAATTCATCCATTAACTCCATGTGAATTTCCAGAATTTGCGACACTGAGAGATCGGTAAAAAAGACATTATTAACCAACTCATCGATCGCTTGATTAATCGGATAATCCTGTTGGAAGTAATTTAAAATAATCTCCCGATAATCTCTTCTTACTTCCCGCAGTAATTCGTTTTTTTCCTCTGGGGCAAGATTGCGATAGAATAGCTGCGGGTTGCGTTTGTAGTAAACACCTAAATAGCCGAGTCTTTCTTTTAATTTTTCCGCTAAACGGCGCTGTTGTAGGAGGAGAAAACTGTGATTATTTTCCACGGGATTTGGTTGGTTAACAATCGTGGTAGGTTCGGAAAAAGAGCAATTAGGAGCTAAATGGAGAAATCGAGCGATCGCTTGGTCGATTACCGAGGTGATGCTGTCTAATTCCTTGACGGTAATTTGTAATTCGGCACTATGATAGAGACAGGTGGGAGAGTCATTCGTCTCGGCAGTGATGTTCTTGTCAGCGACAATGATCACTACTGGCAGTAAAATCCCCCCTTCGTAGAGTTGATTAAAAGTCGGCTGTAGGGAAGGATGAAAGACCACCAGCAAACAATCGATTTTTTCCTTCTGTGCCTCGATATTAGCCAGTAATTCGCTAGAAGACGACCCTAGGGTCAGATGATAGCGTTCATTAGCCAATAAAGCCGTCAAAGAATTAACCAGCCCCGGAGGTGAACTCACTCCCGTCAAGGGTGGGTCCGTTGGGACAAAAGCATAAATAGTCAGTCTCGGAGGCAACGTTTTCTCACCCGCAAGGTAGATAGAAAATAACAAACTATAGGTTAGGCTTTCTCTGTTGAGAAGACAACCCCCCGCCATCAGCTAAGGGAAGTTAAAGTTAACTCGGCTTTTTGGCAGTGGGTATCGTAGTTAATTGTAATCAATGGAGCAGTCCTCTAGATGAGCGATCGTCATCATCAAGGTAGATTCAAGTTCCAGGACTACTAATAGGGGAGCATCTCACTTACGCGATGAGTAATTATACTTAGCCTAAAAGCCACTCTTAATCGTGTCTTGGAACGAAATAGAGGCTTTTAAAGACCGCGTACATGGAGAATTAAAACAAGAATTACCCTCGAAAAGCCTATTTT
>NZ_JADBVE010000342.1:0-5531 GCF_020245285.1 Microcystis sp. M31BS1 | reverse complement strand
TAAATTGACGGCCACAGGTTACACAAATATGATTTTGTTTACCTTGTTTATTGATGCCATTTTTACGGATATGGGTAGATTTACATTCAGGGCATTGCATTTTGATTTCCTCCATTCATATCTCTATTATGCAACGCCATAATTCCATAAAAAACTGGCTGATCCAAAATCAAGATTGGGTAAGTCAACAGACTAACGGGAAAGCTTTACTGGATAAAATTCAACTTTCTGGGGTGGCGAAACCTGTCACCTCAACCTTATCAGTAACCCAGAATCGGGCAGATTTAGTCGCTGCTCCCCCCAATACAAAGATTAAAGCAACCATTAAAACCTATCTGAAAAAGCAGCCCATTGATTCATCACAACTCGGTGAAAACGAGAAAAAAGAAGTTCCTGTGGGTACAGAGTATAAAATCCTCAAGCATTCACAAGAATCTGATGGACATTCCCTCGTTGAATTAGACTACGGCCAGGGAATTTGGTATATTTGGTCAGATCACTGGTACTTACCTTGGCAAGACAAAATACTATCATCTGTTCCTCAGTCCAGTAAAAATGGTTCAGCGCGGGAAGCCATTGACCAATTATCCAGAATTTCTGCCATCTCCTCAACAAATAGAGGAACCCTCAAAGCCGCAGCCACCCGCTCGATTCAAAGATCAGCTACAGCCACAAAGGTAGAACCCGAAAATTGGGTCATTGCGCCCCCCAATACCATCATCAAGGCAACTACTAAAACCTATCTGAAAAAGCAGCCTATTGATTCATCAGAACTCGGTGAAAACGAGAAAAAAGAAGTTCCTGCGGGCAAAGGGTACAAAGTCCTCAAGTATTCAGAAGAAATTGACGGACATTGCCTAGTGGAGTTAGACTACGGTGCTGGCATTTGGTATCTTTGGTCGGATCATTGGAATTTACCTTGGCAAAAATCTAGCAAAGACAATGGCCTATCACCTGTATCCGCGCCAGAATCAAGTCAGCATCAGGGCGTTAATCTTGTCACTCGTCAGCAAGCTGAGTCTGTCTATGGACGTAAAATGAGTGATCAACAATTCAATGACTTAAACTCTTGTTTACAGCGATTTGAAATTAATACAGTGCCACGAATTAGACATTTCCTCAGCCAAACAGCCCATGAATCAGGAGGACTGCGTTGGATGGAAGAAATTGCCAGTGGTAGTGCTTATGAAGGTCGCCGAGATTTGGGAAATACCTCTCCCGGTGATGGTCGTAAATATAAAGGTGCTGGTGTTATTCAATTAACTGGACGGCATAATTATCAGAAATTTGCAGACTTTATCAAGGATCAAAAAGTCATGCAGGGACATAGCTATGTCGCTCAGGTTTATCCTTTTACCAGTGCTGGATTTTGGTGGAAGAATAATAACATGAATGCTCTTTGCGATCGGGGAGCAACTGTTAGAGAGGTAACAAAAAAGGTTAATGGTGGTTATAACGGACTGTCGGATCGTCAACGTTATTACGATAAAGCTTGTCAAGTTATCAAACAATTACCTTCTACATCTTTACATACGGAAGAGTTAGCCGCAAAGCCCGAAACAGGCAAGGCAGCCACAGAATCTAGCGATCAGGTTAGCAAAGTCGAAGTGGTTAGGGAAATGCCCAAAATTTTGACTCCGAAAGATGTAGATTGGAGTGATATGTCCACCCATTTAACCCCCCATTTCACTCTAGGAGAAAACTTACGAAACGACCCCCGACGCATTCCGCACGACACCACTTTGCAAAATAACATACTCACGATTATGCGAGAGTTGGAGAAGATTCGCACTGACTACGGGAAGCCCATTATCATCACTTCTGGGTATCGCCCTGAGCAAATCAATCGTGCTGTGGGAGGGGTAAGTAACTCGCAGCATATCCGAGGAACTGCGGTCGATATTTGCCCTGCTCATGGAGATGTGTTTGAATTTCAAAAGTGGGTAGATCAACACTGGTATGGTGCCTTGGGTTGGGGGGCAAAAAAGGGCTTCGTTCATATTGATTGTCGCAATGGCAAGGGATGGAAAACGGGAGGCGAAAAAGGTGTCAGATGGAACTATTGATGCCATGTAAAACTTTATAAATACACCCTTAGGAGGATGCTTAAATGACAGTCACAACCATCGGCAGAGTACCAATTACGGAACCCGGACCATTACTCGATCCATTCCTTAAAGATGATAATGCTTTAATTGCTGCTGCCGAAGATTTTACAGTCTCTATAAATACTATTTCACATCAACTTTATAGTAAGTATAGAGAAGAGTATAAAGCTGGACAATGGGGTAATGATTATTTTGCTGTAATGAGTCAGATAGGATTAGGAGATATAGAAAAACCTATCATTAAAGCTCACTACCTCAATCACATTAATAATATGAATAGACTGACCCATGATTTACTTACTACTTGGGCAGAAAATGTAGCGATTATTGAAGATTTCCAAAAAGACAAGAAAACAGAAAGACTATATTTATCATTCAGTAGTTTTTGTCAGGGATTAGGAGACTCAAAATTAGATCAAGTGACAGGAGCATTACAAGAAGTTGTTCGTGAAGTAGGCGGCACTTTTCCCCTTCTCGTTCCTTTTACAGCTTTAGGAACAGCAGCTTTAGAAGGAGTCAATAATATTCTCAAAACCATACTAGATGCGGAATTTAGACCTCAAGTAAAAACTGTAGAATTTGCTTTTTATCCTGGCGATCAGAACCGCCTTCCCAACATTGGGGAAGCTCCCTTACAGACAGGAGCATATGCCTTTTTCTTTGAAGAAGTTGAATTAGAATCCCTACAAATGGAACGGAATGGTACTATTACTTCAACTCGTAATGAACCAGTAAGTCCCTACATTGTTGTTAATATCAAAAAAGGAATTACCTTGGCACCGGGTCAAATTGAGAAACACTTGGCAACGGAAGTCTTGGAGACTTACAATAAATCTTATGGCAATCAACTCAATGCGGGAAATATATCTGGCAGTTATTTTAGTGCTTTAGAAGAACTAGGTAAAACAATACGCTTATCGACAGCTACACAACGATATTTTGAGTTGCGAGGAAAAGGAGACCAACTCACTGAAAGTGAAACACAACGCCTGCAATTCTTATATACTTACTTGAAAGAGAATTTAATCAGTTTTGATTAAACGATTAATCCTGCCATGAACCAGTTTCTTCAAGTAAAAGCTTGCCGTTTTTATAGACTCTTATTATACCACTTTCTGTGACAAAGTAACGATAACTTCCATTAATAAACTCGTAGCCGAGAAATTGACAGGGAGTAACCCTATCTGAACACAAACGATAAACAGTTCTCCCAGTAAGTTTAATGGATTCTGCGGTTCTTAAACTTGTTCCAGTGTAGGAGACATTGTTGCACACTACCTCTCCTTCAGGACAATTTCTAGTAATCTTGACAATAAAATTTCTCGTTTGTAAGGTTTCTGCAAAAGTTGTTTTGCCCCAAAACAAGCAGATAAACAATAAAAACAGAGTTCTCATCAAGAAATTTGGCTTAAACCTAACAAAAAATAATCCCATACTTTAATTCCATCGGGTAGCTTACTGGATTGTTCTGTCGATTTCTTGATCGCAGTGTCGTGAAGTGCTGTCAAAGTTGCTATTGCCATAAATAGACCTCTAAACTTATCTGCTGACAAAACAATGTTAATATATTTGGTTCTTCGTTGCTTGGTCTGGTTTGATCGGGTGGATAACACGAACCGAAGAGCCAGTCTATTGTATGGATGCCCAAGGGGACAGACGGACAGACAGGGGGAGAATCTGATTAACTTTCCCCAGGGGCTTTTGTTAAGTTACATTAAGCCCTAGAATAAAATCCCAGTGAGTTAGACGAAATTCGCTCGATCGCTCGGTCTTATCCGCTCCTAGCTGAGACAGAGAAAAGATAGCGCATCGAGAAACAGAAAACTTGAGCTACTCAAGCTTTCGTCAATACTGCCCTGTTATCCATCTTGAGTTATAACCTAGTGTCCCAAACCCTATCTAAACCTACCCTAGAAAGAGAATTTTTGCCATTTACCCTACAGGATGTCCGTCTAGCTATCCCGGCCCGTTGCTTCCAATCAAGCGTTTTTCGCTCTTTAGCCTACTTTTTTTTTGACATTGGCATTATTACCCTACTTTACTGGATAACTTACCAGATTAATCAAGCATGGTTCTTCCCCCTTTTTTGGTTTATGCAGGGAACCATGTTTTGGGCCTTATTTGTCGTCGGTCACGATTGCGGTCACGGTTCCTTTTCCCGTTATCGTTGGTTAAATAACCTAATCGGTCATCTCAGTCATACTCCCATTCTCGTACCTTTCCACGGTTGGCGCATCAGTCATCGCACCCATCACGCTAATACTGGCAATATCGACACCGATGAAAGTTGGTATCCCGTCACGGAAACCCAGTATAACAATATGGCTTGGTACGAAAAATTAGCTCGTTTTCAGCTAATTTTATTTGTTTACCCCCTTTATCTTTTCCGTCGTTCCCCTAATAAACAGGGGTCCCATTTTATGCCCGAAAGCCCCCTCTTTCGCCCCTCGGAACGGTGGCAGGTACTGACTAGCACCGTTTGCTGTACCTTTATGTTAGGTCTATTAATCGGGGTGGGTATTAGCCAAGGCTTTTGGTTTCTGTTTAACTACTACATCATGCCCTATATCGTCTTTGTGGTTTGGTTAGACTTGGTGACATTCCTACACCACACTGAAGATGATATTCCCTGGTATCGCGGTCAAGATTGGTACTTTCTCAAAGGGGCGCTTTCTACCATCGATCGCGATTATGGCATCTTTAATCCCATCCATCACCAAATTGGTACTCACGTCGCCCATCATATTTTTATCACTATTCCCCACTATCATCTCCAAGAAGCAACCGAGGCTATCCGTCCCGTCTTAGGAGACTATTATCGCGTCTCGAAAGAACCGATTTTCAAATCTCTCTGGCGGTCCTACCGCAATTGTCATTTTGTCAGTGACCAAGGCAGTAAGATTTTTTACCGCAAAAACTAATCTTATCTTAGCTATCAGGAGGAAACGGCAGCAAAATCTGCCTCCTCCTCTCACACCGAAAAGAGTTGCCAAAACTGGGGGTAAAGTCTTTGTCTTTATTTGGTTCAGTGGCAAGGGATGAAGCTGATGCAGTGAAATTGGCTAATGATTCGGTAGTAGTGCCGTAGCCCTCTTGCTTACCTGGTATGAATTGTGTAAAATATTTAGGGTCTGCTGAAAAAGTTTTTCGTGGGGGCAGGGTGTGGGGTGTGGGGTTTTACCGATTTTGAGGTAGTCAGTTACCTAATTTTCAGGGAAAAAGTCCAGGAATTTTACCCCCGATCCCTCCAATGGTCGGCACTTTTTGAGGAAAAAAAGCCTAAAAGCCTTATTCAACAAGATTTTTAGATTTATTCAGCAAGCCCTATTTATTAATAAAAATAATTGGCTCAAATCAGTCTTTAAACCTCTAAGTATCTAAGCACAATTAATTAGGGTTTGCTGAATAAATTTGAAATGTAGG
>NZ_JADBVE010000341.1:0-10759 GCF_020245285.1 Microcystis sp. M31BS1 | reverse complement strand
GACTAAATCCTTATCTGGCAAGAGACTTAATTGATTAGTTCGCTCTAGATCAAAAATAATTGACAAAAATCGCCAAATGCCTTTCTATATAAGGGTTCCATCCCTTATAACCCCCGTCCATTGCATAACAAAAACCGAAGAACCCAACTTCTTCGGGTACAGTCAGGATTATTGCCTCAATCAATTCAGGTGTTTATTCGGTGTAAATATGAATAAATTCGATAAAATCAGTTAATTATGCGGAAATATCTCCGTTTAAAACTAAATAAAAAATATTTACACTAATCAACCGCATCTTTTATGCTATCATTTCTAGGAACGGGTTATTTTTAATAATGTCCCCATTTGATCAAAGACAATGCTTGCTTTAGAACAGCTTTATGAACGGGAGTATGATCGCTGGTTAAGCGAGACGATCGAGTTATTAAAAAATCGTCAGTTAGATCAGTTAGATTACGAACATTTGATCGAGGAGTTGGCAACTTTAGGACGGAGCGAAAAAACTGCTGTTAAAAGTTTAAGTTTGCAAATAATAATCCAGCTGCTACTCTATCAATTTTGGACAACAGAAAGAGAAAGAAATAGTAATCATTGGACGGCAGAGATGATCACTTTTCGAGTACAATTAGAAGATAAGCTCACCACCAATTTAAGCAAATTTCTAGAACTAGAGTTAGACAATATCTATGAAAACGCTCGCTTAATTGCCGAAAAAAAGACAGGATTAAAAAATTTACCGATAATTTGTCCCTACTCTCTGAGACAAATTCTTGAGAAACAGTGGTTTCCCGATACAGATAATCAATAAACTCTCAAAAATATGGACTCTCACAACAGTGAACCGATTATAATTGCCGAAGCTGTGGAAAAATGGTACGATAACCGCTTTCATGCTTTGCGGGGAGTCAATCTCACCGTTAATAAACAGGAAGTTGTCGTGATTATGGGACCGTCTGGTTCGGGAAAATCCACCTTTATCCGCACTTTTAACGGGTTAGAATCCTATCAAAAAGGCCGCATTATTATTGACGGAATAACTGTTTCCCACAACCTCAAAAATATCGAGGCAATCCGTCAGGAAGTCGGGATGGTTTTTCAACAATTTAACCTCTTTCCCCATCTGACGGTATTAGATAATGTCACCCTCGGACCGATGTGGGTGCGCGGTTGGAAAAAAGCGCAAGCGGAGGAAATAGCCAGAAAACTCCTCGAAAAAGTTGGTATTCTCGAACAAGCGCTTAAATATCCCCCTCAGTTATCGGGAGGACAACAGCAGCGGGTGGCAATTGTTCGCGCTTTGGCCATGCAGCCGAAGGTGATGTTATTCGATGAACCCACCTCAGCTTTAGATCCGGAAATGGTGCGAGAAGTCTTGGAAACGATGCAAAGTTTAGCCAAATCCGGGATGACCATGGTTTGTGTCACCCACGAGGTAGGATTCGCGCGAGAAGTGGCCGATCGAGTGGTATTTATGGATCAGGGTTTAATTTTGGAAATTGCCCCCCCAGCAGAATTTTTTAATCATCCCCAATCCGATCGAACTCAGCAATTTTTAGCAAAAATTCTTTGATTTTCCATGACTTGATCATTAAACCATCTCTTTTTCTTCTTCTACCTCCACTAAAAGGGGAACGAGATTTTCATTTAAACGACCGGATCGAATTAATTCTGCGTAGGTATTAGCTTCGATATCGAGTAAAGTATCTTGAAATTGTTCGGCCACCACATCTTTTAATTGTGGGTGTTCCTCTAGTAATTTTTGCAACTGATCCCCCAAGGACTTTAATTGTCCTTCCACTAGAGTTTTTTTGTCGCGATAAAATTCGGGATCGATATCGGGAAAACGTTCTGGTTGTTGCAGATAATTAGACACCCTAGTTAAAGCAATTTGACGAGCAATTAGGGCCGAATATTCGCTCCGAATCGGTTGATCACCGATAAGATTGAGGGCATTTAACAGCCATTGTATAGATAATCCTTGCACCAATAAAGTAAATAAAACCACCCCAAAAACCACGTCAATAATTTCTTGACGGTAGGGGATAGACGTAGGAACACTTAACGCTAGGGCGATCGAAACCGAACCGCGCAATCCTCCCCACCATAACACCGTTCTTTCCTTAAAACTGATCCTATTGCCCGTAATTAGGTTACTAATTCCCCCTAGTCCAAAAATGGACAGCAAACGGGAAACCACCATAGCGGCGATCGCTATTAAAATCCCGGTTAAGTGACTACCAAGACTCTCAAAACGGGTTTGATCGCCGATCAGTAAAAAGATGATGGAATTGACAAAAAAGGCGATAAATTCCCAAAATTCGCTAACTACCAAGCGGGTGCGGGGACTCATCCCAATGCGGGAACCGAGATTACCGAGAATAATCCCGACAATTACCACCCCAATCACACCGGATCCGCCTAATTTTTCCGTGACGAGATAGGTTCCGTATGCAGAAACTAGAGTCAGAGACTGTTCCACAAAAGGCAAATCGAAGCGTTGGGTAAGGTAGGAAATGCCGAAACCGATCACGCAACCGACACCGATCCCAATCCCCACAAAGGTGCAGAAACGAGCGATCGTCACGGGGACGGAAAAGGTATCGACTCCCAAGGGAATCCCCACCAAGAGGACGAAAGCGACCACAGCGACCCCATCATTAAAGAGACTTTCCCCTTCCATCAGGATCGTCAGTTTTTTACTGGCCCCCAATTCTTTAAATAGGGCAATCACAGAGACGGGATCGGTGGCAGCTAGGGCAGCCCCCAACAGAAACGCGATCGATAGGGGTAAATTAGCAAAGATATGTAGGGGATAGGCGACTCCCAAAACGGAGATAATTACCCCGATAACGGCAAAAAGGACGATAGTAACCCAATATTCCTTTAATTTAGCCCAAGGAATATTCCAAGCGGCTTCAAAAAGGAGGGGAGGCAGAAAAATTTCCAGAATTAATTCCGGGGAAAGATTAACTAGACGCAAATCTAAAAAAGCTAAACCCATACCGACAATAACTAACAGCAGGGTGTAGGGAATTTTGCGGAGGAAGGCAACGGTTCTCGATAAAGTGGCGACACTCAAGGAAATGGTCAAAACTAGCAGGAATTGCTCTAAATTATGAGCGATCGCCTCGTTAGCAGTAGATTCTAGGGTCATTAGTTATCAGAGATGGGTGTGGGGTGTGGGGTGTGGGGTGTGGGGAGGTGGGGTGATGGGGAAGTGGGGTGATGGGGAAGTGGGGTGATGGGGAAAGTGGGGAGACCACTTCGTGCGCGTTGCGGGGGGAAAGTGGGGAGGTGGGGGAATTTCAACTAATACCCTAAAACCCCAAAACCCCAAAACCCCAAAACCCCAAAATCTAACACCCTAGTCATTCCCAGACTGAGGAGAGATTTTCAAAGAGGAAATGGCCCCTTCTTCTATCGGGGTTTCTGATGTATTCCTTTCCCCACCCAGAGAGGGAGTTTTACTATTGCCAGAACCGCCACTTTTCGGGGGTTTCGAGGAGAGGAATCGGGCCTCGAACTGTTTAATCAGCACATACAACACTGGGACAAGAAATAAACTCAACACCGTCGAAATCAGATAACCGCCTAGGATTGCAGTTCCCAGGGACCAACGACTCATCGCTCCGGCGCCGGAAGCGATAACCAAGGGCAAGAAACCGACTAAACCGGAAATAGCCGTCATCAGAATTGGTCTTAAGCGTTCCGTCGAGGCCCGGGCCGCCGCATCGGGAATACTTAAACCCAAAGTACGGGACTGGTTAGCGAATTCCACGATTAAAATCGCATTTTTTGCCGCTAAACCGATTAACATGACCAAAGCCACCTGAGCATAGATATTATTATTCACCGTCGGGAAGAGACTACCCACTTGTAGGAAATTCGCCCGCAACAGTATAGCCCCCATGGCACCCAGGATCGCTAGGGGAACGGTAATCATGATGATAATCGGGTCAATGTAGCTTTCGTACTGGGCCGCAAGGACAAGGAAAACCACGATAAAGGCTAATCCGAAGATTACTGGGGCAGCCCCGGCGGAAGTTTTTTCTTGGAAAGCTGTACCCGTCCAAGCGTAACCGAAACCGGGCTGCAGGACTTTCCGACAAACATCTTCCATCACTGCGATCGCCTGTCCCGTACTAAAACCGGGAGCGGGATTACCCTGAACGTTAATCGAGGGATAGAGGTTAAAGTTAGTGATAATCGGTGGATAGGTGAAGCGTTTGACGCTAACTAAACCCGATAGGGGAATATTGGCCCCGGTACGGGAACGGACGTAAAGACGGTTAATATCTTCGGGATTAGAACGATAATCCGCTTCTGCTTGGGCAAAGACTCGATACAAGCGATCGCCTAGGACGAATTGGTTGACGAAGTTGGAACCGAGATAGGTTTGCAGGGTACCGAAAACGGACTGCATATCGACGTTTTGGGCCTGTAGCTGGTTGCGATTGATGGAAAGTTCCAGCATCGGCGTGTCGGTGGTAAATTGGGTGAAAATTCCCGATAATTCCGGTCTTGTTCGGGCCTCAGCCATGACGTTATTAGCGTTGGCAATCAAAGCGTCCATGGGGAAAGAAGCGCGGTTTTGGATAAATAACTCGAAACCGCCAGTAGAACTTAATCCATCTACAGGGGGCGCATTAACGGCGAAAGCGCGAGCATCTCGGACTTTAGTGGCTAATTCTCGGTTAATTTTCCTGAGAATGCCGAAAACTGACTTATCTTCCCCAGTCCGCTCCGACCATTCTTTTAACTTGACAAAAAATAGCCCTTGGTTGCTGCCACTTCCGGCAAAACTAAAGCCCGCCATACCGACAAAGTGTTCCACTTCTTCGATACCGGCGAGAATTTCTTCGTTAATCTGACGGATAACCCGGTCGGTGTAGCGCAGGGAAACCCCGGGGGGTGCTTGCACCAAAACGAAGGCATAACCTTGGTCTTCTTCGGGGATAAAACCCTGGGGAGTGGTGCTATAACTCCAAGCTGTGAGAAAGAGGGCGGCGATAAAGAAGGGTAAAACCAGAAACCGAACTCGGATCAGAAATTCGATCAAGCGTCGATAACCTTCTTTAACTGCGTTGAAACCCCGATTAAAGCCCTCGAAAAACAGTCCCAAGGGTCCGCGGGTGCCTTGGGGCGGTTTCATGATAATCGCCGACATGGTGGGGGAAAAACTGAGGGCGTTAAAGGTGGAGATCAGAATT
The DNA here is from genome assembly GCF_020245285.1 of Microcystis sp. M31BS1. Taxonomy (NCBI): domain Bacteria; kingdom Bacillati; phylum Cyanobacteriota; class Cyanophyceae; order Chroococcales; family Microcystaceae; genus Microcystis; species Microcystis sp. M31BS1. The sequence continues at coordinate 5,549 of NZ_JADBVE010000341.1, read as the reverse complement.
GAAGCGGAGATGATAACGGCAAATTGTCGATAAACGATCCCCACCGTACCCGGGAAGAAGGTGACGGGAATAAAAACCGCAAATAGTACAAGAGAACTGGCAATTACCGCCGAGGTTAACTCCCCCATGGCATCAAGGGCAGCTTGAAATGGCCGCATTCCCTGTCGTAATTTTTCCGATACCGCCTCTACAACCACGATCCCGTCGTCCACCACTAACCCGGTGGCTAGAATGACGGCAAACAAGGAGAGATTATTGAGAGAATAGCCTAAAGCGAGGGCGACGGCCATGGTTCCGATCAAAGATACGGGAATAGCGATCGCCGGAATGATCGTGGTGCGCCAATCCTGAAGGAAGATAAAAATGACTAGAATAACCAGTAAAATCGCCTCCACCAGAGTGCCAACGGCTTCTTCCAGGGAGGCGGCGACAAAGGCGGTATTATCGAGGGTAATGGCGATATTTAACCCCGGGGGGAAACTTGGTTCTAGTTCCGCCATTTTCTCTTTTACCAGTTTGGCAGTATTCCAAGCGTTGGAACCGGGCAACTGATAGACGATATAGACAACGGCGGGGGATTTGTCGAAATAGGCGGCGGTACTGTAGTTTTCGGCTCCGATTTCTGCCCGTCCCACGTCTTTAATTCGGATTAAATCGCCATTTTCCCCGACTTTGACGACAATATTTTCCGCTTCCTCCCCGGTGGCAACCCTACCAACGGCGCGAATGGCGATCTGGAATTCCTGATCTTCGGGACTAGGATCACCGCCAATTGTCCCCGCACCCACCTGAATATTCTGTTCTCGGATTGCTTGTACTACTTCGTCCGCCGATACACCCCTAGCGGCTAAAGCATCGGGATTAAGCCAAAAACGCAGGGCGTATTCCCTCTCCCCGATGATGGTTGTACTACCAACCCCCTCGATCCGGCGAATCTCGGCATCGATGACTCGATCAACAAAGTTACTTAAAAAGACCGTATCGTAGGGATAATTGCCCTTTTCGTCCGGTTTGGCGGAAATCCCGTAGGCAAGGGTAACGCTGGGGGATTGGGTATTGGTTGTCACCCCCTGCCGGTTCACTTCTTCCGGTAAACTAGCGGCCGCGGTACTGACACGGTTTTGTACCAAGACTTGGGCAATGTTACGATCCATTTCCACCGGGAAAAAGACATTCACCGTACTTTGTCCGGTGTTGGTACTCTGGGACTGCATATAAACAATCTGTTCTGTCCCGTTAATCTGGCGATCGAGTACCGTGGTAACGTTATCCTGTACGGTTTTGGCATCGGTTCCCAAATAGTTGGCATTCACCGCTACCTGAATAAATGCCAACTGCGGCAGTTTTTCTAGGGGTAAAAAGGGAATAGCGATCGCACCGATCAAAACGATTAAAATCGAGCAAACTGTGGTCAAAACGGGTCTTTTAATGAAAGTATCGGCAATACTAAGGATCATAGGGCGTTACTGGTTCATTTTTTCTAGGATAGTTGCGGCAGTGGGAGATTTACGAGTCAGATAATTAAATATTAATAGTTTAAAGATGGTATCTAGGATAACGGGAACAGTGGCCACAAACAAGCTGATAAATGTAATATTCTCGCGCCAACCAAAGTGCCGGAACAAAGTTTCTAAGATTACCGTCCAACCTTCCGCCGAGTGAAACCCGACAAATATATCGGTAAAGAGGATAAAGATAAAGGCTTTGGTGATATCATTTAAGCTGAGAAAATAACGACTAACATAAGCCCGCGTAATCGCCAATTGTTGACGACCAAAAATTAAGATCGCAATAAAGGCTATTAATCCAGTAATATCGGAGAGTAAGTTTTTCCAACCATCTTGACTTTCATAACCCGCTTCTCTGAATAATTCTTGCACCTGTTCCCGAAAGGTTTCTTCTGATTCTTGCCCTACTTTTGCTACTCCTAAAACGTGCTTGATTTCTTGTATTTCTTGAAGTCGAGCAAATTCTTGGAGATATTTTTCGCCAATTTCCTGAGAAATATAAACTTCTGATATTTTCGCTCTATCCACACCAAAATAGTTTAGAACAGGGCTAAAAATAAAGTTTCTACTAATAACCTGCACCGAGAGAGGAACTAAAATAATAATCAGGATAAAACGAATAGCAATACGTTGCTGCTGTCGCAGGGTACGGAGTTGTTTGATGACAGTTTGTTCGTATTCGGGGGTTAATTCTTGCTGGAAGTTAAAAAATTTATTACTGGTTGCAGGAGAAATTATCTGGTTATCTTTATCCCTGGGTTTATCACTGGTGAGATTGGTATTAGGCAGATTTGGGGTTTGATTATTCGGTAATGGGGGCAGCAATTCCCCTAAATCTAGGCGATATTTACCGATAATATCCTCGATCGCTTTTAAAGTCTCTAGGATGTTATTATTTTCTGGGTTAGTTTGCGGATTGATAAAATTACCCAGACGCACTTGAGTTAAATCGAAACGTATCTGTAATAATTCTCGCTCTAGGGTACTTTGAAAGTAATCATAAACACTTTTTCCTCCCACGGCAGCCGGGGAAATTTTTTGTCCCCCAAAATGTTGATCTTCGATCGCTTTAATTTTCAACGCTCTCTGATAAGCTGATTCTAGGGACCCTAAAGAGCGTCTTTCTACCCATTGATTAACTCGATTCCAAGGCACGGCTATAATCCTCGCTTTTCTGTCATCACAATCACCACGGTAAGCTATCAGCGTTGGCTAGATATCTACTTTCGAGAAATATCCATAATATTACATTTTGAGCGCAGGTGATACACCCCTACCATTGCCGAAATACACCGTTTCTCATCAAAATATTGTAGGGGCGAATTGCATTCCCCCTCTTTTACAGCGTTTCTCATCAAAATATTGTATAATCTAATTGGTTATTGACGACCGATGACTGACTCCCTAAAACGAAAACTTCCTAGCTCCCCCTTAGGATAACTGATCTAATTAAACTTAGCAATAACTTTTAGATATTGAATGCTCCTCAACAAATAAACTATAGTTACTTTGAAAGATTTCAGGGGTAAATCTATTAGCCTGTTGCCGACAACTTTCTGGAGCAATTCTATCACCCTGATCCACAAAATATTTAACTGCTTCTACCAAAGATTGGGGATTTTGTTCCCCAAAAAGTAATCCTGTTCCCTGGGGAGAATTTTCCCGCAGCTCCCGCACGGTTTCTAAAGCACCTCCGGCGGCAAATGCAATCACGGGAGTGCCACAAGCTTGCGCTTCCACTAAAGCAATACCAAAATCCTCACAGGCAGCATAAATAAACGCTTTTGCTTTCGACATATATTCTGCTACCATTTGATCGGACACTGCCCCTAAAATCTGAATATTATCCCTTGCTAACTGACGAATTAAAGCCATCTGTGGACCATCTCCAATAACTATTAAGGGTAATCCCAATCGATTAAATGCTTCCACAATTAAAGGGACTTTTTTATAACTAACCAAACGAGAAACTACTAAATAAAAATCTTCTTTTTTCTCTTGGTAGGGAAAACGCTCGATTTGTACGGGAGGATAAATAACTTTTGCCTCCCGTCGATAACAGCGCCAAATTCGTCTAGCGGTGTGGTGGGAATTAGCCAAAAAATAGTCCACACGATTAGCAGAAATCACATCCCACTGACGCAAACCATGCAAAAGATAACGGGTGAAAATACCGGGTAATCCCTGTCCTAACCTACTATTAGCCAGATAGTCAAAAGTTAAATCCCAAGCATAACGCATCGGAGTGTGACAATAACAAATGTGAACCTGATCCGGTCGAATTAAAACCCCTTTAGCCACACAATGGGAGGAGGATAAAATTACATCATAATCCTCTAAATTTAACTGCTCGATCGCCAAGGGAAGAAAAGGTAAGTATTTTTGTACGCCATTTCTCGCTTTCGGGAAATTTTGCAGAAAAGTTGTCCCGATCGAGCGACCATAGAGATAACTATCGGGATTAGTGGACTCAAAATCGATCAAAGCGTATAAATCCGCCTCTAGACATTGTAAAATCTCCCTAACCACTAATTCCGATCCCCCCGTCGCTTTTGGGGTTAACCACTCGTGAACCAGAGCATACTTCATAGGATAATCAATAATCTCAGCCGTAATTATAGCAGTAAGGGATCAGCAGTTTAAGAGTTCACTTTCCGGCTTTCTCTTCGCCAAAATTACCGACACATATCAGATCACGGTAAAAACCCCTAGGAAGAAATTATTAAATTTTTCAAGAAAAATTGCAAAGTTTAGTAAAAATTACTAGCCAGATCAGATGATCGAGTTCATAATGGGGATCAAGGAAAAAATAGACTTAAACCGATTGGGATCAAGAAAAACTAGCTTTACATACAAAAGATAACTAATTAATGAGGTTTGCTATGATCACCCTGCAACAAGTGCGCTGTCCTAATTGTGGAAATTTTGCCGAAAGACAGCATATTTTAGAACACCATCTCGTTAGCACCGCCTGTTCTCACTGTGATTATCTGTTAGTTAGTTGCAGTCTCACAGGAAATGTACTAGAGTGCTATGCACCCGGTATTGGTTTAAGAAATTAACACTGCCCCCTAGCCAGATCGAAAATGTCTTGTCAAAATTAGAGTGAGAAGACAAAATCAAGGAGCTAAGTAGCTATGGGGGGTAATTTCTTCAAGGGAGCGATCGCCCTGGGGGTAATAGCGGGGATTATGGGATTTACCAATCCCCCCCAAGAACTTTACAGCGAATACGCCGCCGAAAAACTCCTCGCTCATGCCGACAAAATCGCTTGCGAGAAAATCAGTCTCTGTGGCTCGATCGATTCTTTGCCGGTGGCAGCCAGAAATGTGATCAAAAATCAAATCTTAAAACCAGCGATCGAAACCTCTAGTCAACGGCAAAATCTAGGTGTGTTCAGTATTTACACCACAGAAGTACCGGGGGTAGCTAAAATTAGAACTCTTGGCGCTTTTGGGCATTTCTTGACTTTCTCGGAGACTTAGGTGAGATTACTGCCAGCTTAAATAATAGACCTCTTGTAAAAATCAAAAATTGTTGTTAGGGTTAGGAGTCAGTAGTCAGGAGAATTAAGAAGGAATAATAATCAGTTAAATGGTCTATTTAGGGCTGGCTGAATAAATCTTAAAACCTTGTTGGGTAAGACTTTTAGACCTTTTGTCAATCAAAAAGTACTGGATATAGGAGTGATCGGGGGAAAATCCCTGGACTTTTTCCCTGAAAATTAGGTACTTGGCCCCCTCAAAACTGGTAAAACCCCACACCCCACACCCCACACCCTACACCCCACACCCTACACCCCACACCCTACACCCCACACCCCACACCCCACACCCCACACCCTGTCCCCACGAAAAACTTTTTCAGCAGACCCTAATTATGCAAGAGGTTTAATGAGTTAAGTTGACATCCTCGCCGCCCTAAAAGTGCGGCGATTCCTAAACCTCACGATTTAAGTTTCTGCTTCCACCACCGTCGCATACCACAGTTAAAAAACCATGTACTGTCTTACACAGAGTCCACAGACTTTCGCCCCATTTC
>NZ_JADBVE010000340.1:0-10693 GCF_020245285.1 Microcystis sp. M31BS1 | reverse complement strand
TATCAAGGGGGATCCCCCCGCCTATCGGCACCCCCCTTATCAAGGGGGATCCCCCCGCCTATCGGCACCCCCCTTATCAAGGGGGGCAGGGGGGATCGAACCTAAAATCCATTTTTAATTTAATTATAACCAGCTACTTAACTAGATTTTTTTCCTGTGAATAATTGATAACTAGCTGAGGTTGTCGGCGCTAAGAAACAGATGAGAACATTGATAGATTCAGGGTCTAACTATTGACTAATACCTATTCTCGCACGGGGAATCAAGATTCCTTGACTCTCTTGGCTGCTAATGAGTTGAAGCCTTTGTCACTTTACTGATAACCCTCAGACCGACTAACTGTATACTAGGCTATAAGATTTGCTTAAAAATCTTCAGACCATGCCGAACTATTGACAGTACAGCGATCGCCAAATATGAATCAAGGCATAGATTTACAAGAAAGTTTCATTAAATCCCTAACAGACTTGGGATTAAGTGGAGGACTGGCTAAAGCGATTTGGATGCCTTTACCCATGTTCCTGATGATTATAGCCGCCACGGTGGGGGTTTTAGTGTGCGTCTGGTTAGAAAGAAAAATTTCCGCCGCCGTCCAACAGCGTATCGGGCCCGAATACGCAGGACCCTTGGGCGTTTTACAACCAGTCGCCGACGGTCTGAAATTAGTCTTTAAAGAAGATGTCGTCCCCGCTAAGGCCGACCCTTGGTTATTCCTCTTCGGGCCAATTTTGGTGGTGATGCCGGTGTTTGTCTCCTATCTCATCGTCCCCTTCGGCCAAAATCTGCTGATTACTGACCTAAACGTAGGTATCTTTTTATGGATTTCCTTGTCCAGTATTGCCCCCATTGGTTTATTAATGGCGGGTTATGCCTCGAATAATAAGTATTCCTTGCTGGGAGGCCTGCGGGCGGCGGCGCAATCGATTAGTTATGAAATTCCTTTGGCTTTATCGGTATTAGCGATCGCGATGATGTCTAATAGTCTCAGTACCATTGATATTGTCGAACAACAATCCGGTTATGGCATTTTAGGCTGGAATATCTGGCGCCAACCGGTGGGTTTTCTGATTTTCTGGATTGCCGCTTTAGCTGAGTGTGAACGTCTGCCTTTCGATTTACCGGAAGCGGAGGAGGAATTAGTCGCCGGTTATCAAACCGAATACGCGGGGATGAAATTCGCTCTCTTTTATGTGGGTTCCTACGTTAACCTCGTGCTGTCAGCCCTAGTTTTCGCGGTCCTCTATCTTGGCGGTTGGGAATTTCCTATCCCCGTCAATGCTTTGGCCGGCTGGTTGGGAGTGAGTGAAACCAATCCCTGGCTACAAATTATCACCGCTTCCCTAGGGATTACGATGACAGTATTAAAAGCCTATTTCCTCATCTTCATCGCCATTCTCTTGCGTTGGACTGTACCCCGGGTTCGCATTGACCAATTACTCGATTTAGGCTGGAAATTCCTCTTACCGGTATCTTTAGTTAACCTACTACTTACCGCCGCCCTAAAACTAGCTTTTCCCTTTGCTTTTGGCGGTTAATTCCCGTTTTTGCCCTGTTAACCTACTACCCCTCTGACCATCATGTTTAACATCCTCAAACAAGTCAGCGATTACGCCAAAGGTAGCATTCAAGCGGCGAAATACATCGGCGAAGGTTTATCCGTTACCTTCGACCATATGCGTCGTCGTCCGATTACCGTTCAGTATCCCTACGAAAAGTTAATTCCCTCGGAACGTTATCGGGGTAGAATTCACTTTGAGTTCGATAAATGTATCGCTTGTGAAGTTTGTGTGCGAGTTTGTCCGATTAATTTACCAGTAGTGGATTGGACTTTTAACAAGGAAATTAAAAAGAAAGAACTCAAACACTACAGTATCGATTTTGGGGTCTGTATTTTCTGCGGTAATTGTGTAGAATACTGTCCGACTAATTGCCTATCGATGACCGAAGAATACGAACTAGCGACCTATGATCGTCATGAATTAAACTATGATAACGTCGCCCTAGGCCGTTTACCCTACAAAGTCACCCAAGACCCGATGGTAACACCTCTGAGGGAATTAGGTTATCTACCTAAAGGTGTCATCGAACCCCACGATTTACCCGTCGGTAGTCAACGCGCCGGTAAACGTCCAGAAGAAATTACCGATTAATTAGCAGTTAGCTATCAGCCGTCACGGTTTTTAGGTAGGAGAATTGCCAGATTCTGTCTTTTGCCTCTTGCCTGTTGCCTCTTGCCTTCAGAAGCTGATAACTAATAATTAATAACTCTCAAACATAAAAGGAGATGAAACTACTGTGAATTTAGCCGAGGGCGTTCAAATAGTATCTTTTGGCATTTTAGCAGCCCTAGTAATCGGGACAGCTTTAGGCGTGGTACTATTGTCTAATATCGTTTATTCCGCCTTTTTATTGGGCGGTGTTTTTATCAGCATTTCTGGTTTATATCTCTTACTAAATGCTGACTTTGTAGCGGCGGCACAAATTCTAATTTATGTGGGTGCGATTAACGTTTTAATTCTCTTTGCCATTATGCTTGTTAATAAGCAAGAGGACTTTTCTGATATTCCTAAACGTTGGATCCGTCAGGCATCTACTGCCTTAGTTTGTGTTGGTTTATTTGTGCTGTTATCGACCATGGTTTTAATCACACCTTGGTCAATTTCTAGCACTTCTCCCGCCGTAGTAACTAATACTTTAGTAGAAATCGGTAAGCATTTCTTTAGTGATTTCCTGCTACCCTTTGAATTAGCTTCCGTGCTGTTATTAATGGCCATGGTCGGAGCAATTATTTTAGCTCGTCGTGACCTTATCCCCACCCTAAAAGCTGAAGAACCTACGGCCACAGCTTTAACATTACCCGAACGACCTAGAGAATTAACCGCCCCTAAATAAGACCCAAAAAAGAGGTATCATGCAGATTCAGTTAGAGTATTATTTGTTATTAGCGGCGGCCTTATTTTGTATCGGAATTTATGGTTTAGTCACCAGTCGCAATGCCGTCCGGGTTTTAATGTCGATCGAATTGATGCTCAATTCTGTTAACATTAACTTAATGGGTTTTTCCAACTATCTTGACCCCGCTAATATCCGAGGCCAAATTTTTACTATTTTCGTGATTACCGTAGCGGCAGCCGAAGCAGCCGTGGGTTTAGCGATTATCCTGACTATCTATCGTAACCGCGACACGATCGATATGGAACAGTTTAATCTGCTCAAATGGTAAGCTTTTAAATATTTACCCCCCCTCTCTCCCTTTTCTGGGGAGAGTTTTTTTTGGCCAGTTTTCCCTGTTAACGGGGATAAATCTCGGTGACAACTCGATCGGGGGAACTACTGGTAACAACAATGTTATTATCTTCTAAAGTTCCGATCGCTTTATCGCCGGTGAGATTAAATTTTGGTTCCTGTTGTTCATAGATAATATTCCCCTCGGCCTCGACAATTTTTTCCGACATTTTCCAAGTTAAGATCTGACTATACAATTGCGCCCCAGTTTTCTGATTAATCCCCTTAACTCCATCCTTGAGATAAGCGATGCGATTGCCTAATTCCACCACCACACGATTACCAGTAATAGTGATTTGATCTTGATATTGAAAAATTTCCGTGGGGCGATCGGAAGTTAGGGTACGATTTTGATAGTTCCAAATTGCCTGAGAACCAGAAATCTGTAAAGGTGGTTCTAAAGAGCGATATTCGAGGTTTTCTTGCAGGATAACCTGATTATTTTTTCTTTCCCAACGACCGCCGATAGCAGTCAGGCGATCGATAATAGTTTTACTAATATAGCGATCAAAAGCGACTTTTTGATCGGTACTAATGACTTGTTGAGGAATTTCCCAGTACAGGCGCTCGGTTTGCAGGACGACACGGGATTCCTTGGCGGTAGCCACCACTTGACCTTGTAATTCTAGTTTTTCTTGGCGCGTGTCGTAGCGTCCTTGGCGGGCCTTAGCTTCTAGTTGTAGATGACTACCTTTGATCCCTTTGGGGGAGATTAAAACACCTTCCTTGGGTAGCCAACGCAATTCCGGCGCGTTAATAATGGCCTTATTGCGGGGATCCACAGCCACAATATTATCTTTGAGGAGAATTTCCTGGCCTTCCTTATAGACTTCACCGCGGTCAGCACTAACCTGTAAAACTACTTTCCCATCTTGATAGATATTACCCTTGATATTTTCCAGACGGGCGATTTTTTGGTCTTGGGTGTAGGTAGCTTTTTTGACCTGAATTTTCCAGAGGGGTTGTCCGGAGGGGTTAGCCTGTTCTAACGTGGCATTATTGAGAATTAAGCGGCCAGTTTCCTCGATTTTAGGCGATTCTGTCGGCGAAATTGTCGGCGGATCCGGAGGTTGACAGGCTGTTAATCCCAGCAAACCGATTAGAAGGGCAGCCCCGCGCCCAATTGATAGTTTAAATTGTAACCGCTGCCTCAATTTCGATCGCTCCGCTGCTAAGTAGGTAGGCGTTAAAAATTATCAGATGCCCCCCTTATCAAGGGGGATCCCCCCGCCTATCGGCACCCCCCTTATCAAGGGGGGCAGGGGGGATCGAACCTAAAATCCATTTTTAATTTAATTATAACCAGCGACTTATTTTCTCTCCTCCCAGTGTAGGGTAAGGGGTCGCCCCTTGACCGGTTGAAAGTAGTTTACTCGCTAGTTTTGCTAGGAAAAACCCCCGGTTGTACGGTGAGAGTTTGTTGTTTACCCCTGCGGTTAATCTCGATTTCCAGATTACCACCGATCGCACTGGTTTCTACACCTTGCTGCACATCGGCGGCGGTTTTGACGGGGTTTCCTGCCACAGTTTCGATGATATCACCCGCTTGCATTCCGGCTTTTTGAGCGGGGGAATTTTCCACCACTCGCAGGACGATTACCCCTTCATTTTGGTCAATATTAAAGTTTAATTCTTTAGTTTCGTTCAATTGCTGCCGTAATTCTGGGTTTAGCGTCACCATGTGGATACCGATGTAGGGATGTTCCGCTTTACCCTTGCTAGATAGCTGTCCCGCCACTTTTTGGGCGGTTTCGATGGGAATAGCAAACCCTAAACCCTGGGCATCGGCCCGAATTGCCGTATTAATGCCGATAACTTCCCCCTTGGCGTTTAGCAACGGGCCGCCGGAATTGCCGGGGTTAATAGCGGCATCGGTTTGAATAAAACGAACCCGTTTATCGGGAACCCCCACTTCGCTGCTAGTCCGGCCCAAGGCGCTAATAATGCCCACCGTAACCGTATTATCTAAGCCTAGGGGATTGCCAATAGCGATCGCCCACTCCCCGGGGATTAAAGTTTCGGCCTTGCCAAAAGTCACCGTCGGTAAATTTTTCGCCTCGATTTTCACCAGGGCCACATCGGTCATATTGTCAACCCCCAGGACTTTACCTTGATGAGTTTGACCGTTTTTCAAAGTCACTTTTACTTGGGTTGTCCCTTCCACCACATGGGCATTAGTTAAAAGTAGTCCATCTGTACTAACAATAAACCCGGAACCGGTTCCCCGTTCCAAATGCTCCCTGGGAATCGGCACTTCATTACCAAAAAAGCGCCGAAAAAAGGGCTGTTTAAATTCTTCGGGAATTTGGTCGGCCACTTCCCGGGCCGAGTCAATCCGCACCACCGCCGGCCCGACTTTCTGCACGGCCTGGGCGATAAAATTAACATTACCGTCGGTTTGGGGAATAACAGGGAGAGAGAGGGAAGCGGGGAGGATTGCCGGCGGTTTATTTACCTCTAGGGGCTCTTTTCTGCTTAAATACTGATTTCCTAGCACACCCACAGTACCGCCTAGGGCGATTAATCCCAGTGAAATCCCCAATCTTGTCAATAAACCCATAAGCTCTAGCCCTAAAATGTCGTGTGCGGTAGAATCGGCCCCAAACTTACCTATATTATAGGCTGTCTTTTTTGTCGGTAGGGAAGAATCAATGGGAACTTAACCCGTTTACCGGTATTCTTTTAGCGGTAAAATCACGAAACAGCTATGAGAATCTCAGTTCATGCAATTGTTTGATCGCATCCGTTTAGGGATAGCCGTAGCGGTGGCTAAAACCGTTACTGCTGTGGTTAAAGGACTCCGTTTAGGGGCTGCCAGCGTCTTGCCGGGGGAAATTGCCCGTCGTCTCCATCCCCGTTTGTTACCCCTACTTTGTGGGCAAGTCCGAGGGGGGGTAATCTTGGTGGTTGGCACGAATGGAAAAACTACCACTTCCCTACTCCTAAGAACTATTCTAGAGCGTCAAGGGGCAAAAGTCACCCATAATACCACCGGGGCGAATTTAATTAATGGTTTAATCACTGCTTTATTAGCCGATGCCAATTTATTCGGCACTTTAAAGGCTGATTATGCCATTTTAGAAGTGGATGAAAATATTCTCCCTTTGGTTTTAAAAGATTGTCGTCCTCGCGCTATTTTAGCTCTAAATTTGTTTCGCGATCAACTCGATCGCTATGGGGAAGTAGATACGATTAGTCGCCGTTGGCAAGGGGCCATATCTCCCCTACCCACCAATACTTTAGTGATTCTCAATGCTGATGATCCAACTCTTTCCCATTTGGGTCAACAACTGCCCCAAAGAGTTGTATATTTTGGCTTAAGTGAGCCGGAATTGTATCTAGAAGAAATTCCCCACGCTGTCGATTCTATTTACTGTCCTAAATGTGGTGCTTCTTTGGATTATCGCGGGGTTTATCTCTCCCATTTAGGGGATTTTAGTTGTCCTAGTTGTGGCTTTAAAAAGAGTAATCCTGCTTTTCATAGTCACGATTGGCCGCAGATTTTAATCGGTGTTTATAATAAATATAATACTTTAGCAGCGGGTTTAGTAGCCCAGGAATTGGGGATTAAAGATCGAGAAATTTTTGAGACAGTTCAGGGTTTTAAAGCGGCTTTTGGTCGAGCGGAAGAATTAGAAATTGAGGGTAAAAAAGTTAGAATTTTACTGTCCAAAAATCCCGTGGGTATGAATGAAACAATTCGCACGGTGGCTGATATTTTACAGAAAGAAAAGTCTTCTACTACTCTCTTAGTTCTCAATGATCGCATCCCCGATGGTACGGATGTTTCTTGGATTTGGGATGTGGATACGGAAAAATTAACCCGTTTGGGAACAACTTTAGTGGTAACAGGCGATCGACTTTATGATATGGCTTTACGCTTACAATATAGTCAGGATAGTCTCGCTTATCCAGTTAATTTAATTGTTGAATCTGATCTAAAAAAAGCGATCCAAATTGCCCTTAATAACACCAAAAATGAGGAAACTTTACATATTTTACCCACCTATTCTGCTATGTTAGAAGTACGAGAGATTCTCACGGGACGAAAGATTTTGTAGAAATTAGAAAAGAGTGAAGATTGGTGTTAGGTGTTGGTGTGGTCACTGCGTACGCGTTGCGGGGGGTTTTAGGGTGTTAGGGTTTTAGGGTTTTAGTTGAAATTCCCCACTTCCCCACTTCCCCACTTCCCCATTCCCCCATTTCCCCATTTCCCCATTTCCCCATTCCCCCATTTCCCCTAAGAAATTATGCAAGAACTAGAACTAAAAATCGGCTGGTTATATCCGACCTTAATGAGTACCTACGGCGATCGAGGTAATGTTATTACTATCCAAAGAAGATGTCAATGGCGTGATATTCCTGTGACAATTATTCCCCTAGATGCTCAAACAGAAGCAGAGACATTTTATCAAGTAGATATAATTGTTGGAGGTGGGGCGCAGGATCGGCAACAGGAGATCGTTATGCGGGATTTACAGGGGAAAAAAGCAGCGGCGATGAAAGAACAATTATCGGCAGGAATACCGGGAGTTTTTACCTGTGGTTCCCCACAATTATTAGGGCATTATTACGAACCAGCTTTCGGTCAAAGAATCGAAGGATTGGGATTATTAGACCTAGTAAGTAAACATCCAGGACCCAATGCGAAACGCTGTATCGGTAACGTGGTTTTTGAAATTACGGCCTCTCCCTTAGCGGAGGAAATTAAAGCTATGACTGGGGAAAAACCGCTAGTAATTGGCTTTGAAAATCACGGGGGTCGTACCTATTTACAGACCGTTTCTCCCTTGGCAAAGGTGATTACCGGTTACGGAAATAACGGAGAGGACGGTTATGAAGGAGCATTTTACCACAATGCGATCGCTACCTATGCCCACGGTCCCTTACTACCCAAAAATCCCTTTTTAGCCGATTGGTTAATCAAAAAAGCTTTAGAACAAAAGTATCAAAAACCGATTTTTTTAACAAAACTTGATGATTCTCTGGCCCTGAAAGCAAGATTTGCCATGTTTGAACGACTAGAACTAACCGGCGTGACCAATAAAGCCTAAACTGGTCATATACACTTATGGCAGGAGATAGTCAAACTAGCCATTAAGAATTTTAATTGTGGCAGCTTATGAAATTATGACTGGAAAAATTATCGATCGTCAAACGGCGGGGTTTCTCGTCCTCATCATTCCCCTAGCGGTGCTAATCATCCTTGTTTTTACCGCTTGGCCATTGATCCTACTTGTCTTCTTCTTAACTCTGGCAGTCAAGGTGTGGCAAGACTATCGCTGGTCAAAATTATCGACGGTGATTAACCCCTATTTCAATCAACTTTTACAGGACAATCAAGGTTGTCTCACCCCGATTGACCTATCGGCAAAAGCCAATCTCACGGCCAAATTAGCCAGACAATTTTTAGACAAAAAAGCTGAGGAATTTGGAGCGCAAAAAAAAGCTGTAGGCGATAAAGGTATGGCCTATTACTTTATCACTGCCAGTACCTTGGGTAGTATTTTTGATGAGAGTGACTCCTCTTTAGAAGAAATAGGGGAAAAACAAATTCCTGCGATTACTGCCTCGAGATCTCCCCTGACCAATTTAGAGCAATCCCAGGAGGCTAAATCCTCTCTGATTGTCGCCGAGAAAAGCGAAAATTCTGTCTCGGAGGTTCCTGTTATTTCCTCCTCCCAACCTCTGACTAATTTAGGTAAATTATTTGAGGAAAAAGAGGAAGAAAATACCGCAGCTATCTCTGTTCAAGAAACGGTAATTCAAGAACCGGAGGAGATAATTAATCCTAGTTTGAACAGTCCTGATAGTTCTTTATCCCAATCAGAATCAGAAGTTAAGGAAGAATCTCTAACCTCTGATTCTGAAACCATCTCATCAATGAGTTTGGCGGATTTGGCTAAACGTTTAGGAGTTACCCCAGCCGTTTTGGGTAGAAACAAGAAAAATAAATCCGAAACAGAATTTGCCGATTGGAGTCGCATCAGAGATCCCGATGGTATTGCTTGGAAATTTGACGCAAAAAACTCCCTATTTGTGGCCAACTGATCGGTAATTTGTTTGGTTTTCTAGACAGGCTCAATGCCTGTCTTTTTTGGCTCTACGTCCGACCCTCGATCCCTATAGATGGTTACTTCAGGTTGCTTCAGGCTCTTGGAAATCATCACCGACCACAAATCTTGCGGTTGTATCAGTAACAGGATAGGTTTTAACGTAAATGAGACAACCTGTTGTTGAGGAAGGGCTGTAGGGGCAATTGGGGGGGTATCTTAGCCAACTGCCTACTGGATAACTACCTAACTCATCACTCCAGGTACCTTCAATGACAAAGATTTCTTTAATCTCAGTTTCGACAACATTCACCAACTGAGTGTTGGGCAGCCAACGCTCGATCCAGACTTTTTCTGAGAAATCTGCTTGCTCGTAGAGGTGTTGAACCTTAATGTCAGGCACTATACCTGCTTGCCAAGAGCCATTAAAAATGTTGGTTCTCACTTGTTGGCGAGTTTTACCACCATGTTGCCGCAATTTAACAAAAGTCAGGCATCCTTCCTCACTATAGGGGCGATGGATAAAGCCTTCGGGGTTAAGCATATAAGTACCCGGTGGATGCACCCCTGTTTCATCTGCAAAATTGCCTTCAAGCACCAAAATCTCTTCACCACCGGGATGTCCATGCAGCGGAAAAAAACCACCCGGATAGAATCGAGTCAGCATTGTTACTGGATGATCCTGGATTTCATGGTCAGACTCGAAACAGCCAAACCAAATTCCAGTAAAGTTTGTCTGAAACCAAGTTAATGATGTGGGAAGCACAGATACGCGGCTTAGTAAGTTTTCGTGAACTTTTTGGGGTTTCCACAGAGATTGAGCAGTCATCTTTCCTGAATTTTATTTTTTTGCGTCGAAAAATTATTTGGTATTATTCTTCTACCTAAGAATACTATGTAAGCAGTTATGCCTTCAAGTTTCCGAATTCATCTACTCTCATTAATAACTTCGGGACGGGAAATAGGCGGAACTCGATCGCGATGGCTTTTTAGTCCAGCTAACGGCTGAGTTATGCCGTGCTTCTCATCGACAAGAAGGTGATCGTCTTAATTCTTAAGCATAGCCGACAATCTCATGGAATGAACACTAGGATCGTTTCATTCTCTCAAATCCTTATCTGTAACGTTTTTAGTCGATTTATCGGAATAAGTAGGGTCTGCTGAAAAAGTTTTTCCTGGGGGTAGGAGTCAGGAGTCAGGAGTCAGGAGTCAGGAGTCTGACTGACGGACACAAGTGGGTCAAAACCTGACAAGACAAGGGTTGCCAAAAAGAAAAATATCTGGGTAGATAGGGAAAAAGCAAGAATCCCTACAAGATGAAAACCGAGAACAGAATCTTCTCCCAAGTTTATTCC
>NZ_JADBVE010000034.1:0-10851 GCF_020245285.1 Microcystis sp. M31BS1 | reverse complement strand
GTCAGTCTGTAGAGCGACCATAAGACCAGAACAGAGTAAATCTGTTAAGGCAGGTGCGAAAAATCCTTCGGGAAAGAAGCAGAAACCCAAATCGTGAGGTTTGGGAATCGCCGTCCGTTTTACGGCGGCGAGGATGTCAATACAGTCCCATTAAGATTCTCAGTCTGTCTTCAACCAATGCCAGGGTTTCTGAGGATACAGTTCCCCATCGCTTCTCAAGTCGTTCTATTGAGATTGATCTTACGTCCTCGCACTTGATAAAACTTGGCATTTTCACTCCTCCCTCTGGAGGTTCCACTTTTATGTGAAAAGGGATTCCTTTGTCTTTAGAAGTTACTGGCAAAACAACAACTAAGCCAGATGTACCCTGATTAAACAGGTCTGCTGAAATCACTAAACATGGACGCTTACCAGCCTGTTCATGCCCCCTTACTGGATTGAGGTCTGCTAGTCATATTTCTCCTCTGGTAATTTCTGCCACTACCCTTCTACTCCATCAGCGAGAGTTTGCTCCCATGTCTGCCTTTCAGAAATTTCCTCTTGCCATAAAGTCTCATTCTTCCTTAAGGCGGCGAAGGCTTCATTCGCTTGAACTAGAAAAACATATCTGCGATAATTTTCGATGGCTTTGTCTAATACTGTTGGGAGCGTATCCCCAGAGGAGTCAACGAGTGCTAACAGCGTTTTGTGAGCAGCCTCACTAATGCTAATTTTTAATTCAGGCATACTTTTCTCTCGTAGCTTGTGTAGGGCTATTGTAGCCAATTGTGTAAGGACTAACAACCTGGTTGGAACTGATTATTTATTCTCCCTTTTGCCTTTTTCCTCTCCTAATATGTAGCCTATACTCAACGGATTTAGTATTAGATAACACCTGTGAATAACGGGGTCGGAGAAGAATTTTTTTCGCCCAATGTTGAAACACTTTCAATTGATGGCGTTTGCTGGGTAAACGCAGAATATAGACAAATCGACGCATTATATCAGCTAATCTACCAGTAATATTAAGGCCAAAACTGGAGACAAGGGCTGATTGTTTACCCAGGGTTAACATATCACCTAAATGCAGATAATAATAGGGTTTGAGCGATTTTTTTCTGATCACTGCCGAGATATTTTTGGCTACTACACTGGCTGCTTGATAGGCTGCTTGTGCTGTGGCAGGAATTACCTGTTTACTCGGATAAATTTCGGCTATATCCCCAAGGGCAAAAACTTCGGGATAGTCGATTAATTGTAAACTGGAACGGGTTAATAATTTGCCTTGTGCTGTTTTCTGACAGTCTAAATTATTGATCCAATCCTGTGCTTGGGTTCCTGCTGTCCACAATAATAAATCAATGGGGATAACTTCATTTTTATTATCTTTAAATACGGTTATGGAATTAGCTGCAACTTCCTTTAATCCTGTGTTTAGATAGAGACTAACATTCTTGGCTAAAAGGGAACGACAGGAAGCAATACGCACCGATTTAGGGAAGTTTTGCAGTATTTCCTCGTTCCTTTCCACTAGGTGAACTTTGCCTTTTTTTCCTAAACGATCAGCCACCTTACAGGCTAATTCTACCCCATTGGGACCGCCGCCAATAATTGCTAAATCAATTGAGGATTTTCCTTGAGTTTCTAAGTCATGAATTGCCGTTTGTAATTTTTCTACATCCTCTAAACTCCGAAAAGTTAGCCCATAATCGGCTAACCCCGGTATAGCCGGCCAACGATTCCGCACTCCCACCGCTAAAACGAGGTAATCGTAATCTAAAATTTCCTCATTTTCTAAATATACTTGATGATTGTTTAAGTCAATATTACGGGCTTTTTGAGTTTTTAAATTAACCTGAGTTCCTGTTAATAATTGACGGTAGGAAGGGGCAATTTCCCAGCGTTGCAATTCTCCTGTAATTAGTTCATAGAGAAGGGGAGTAAAGAGAAAATGGTCTTTCGGTTCGACTAAAGTTATTTGCCATTGACCTGATTTTACTGCTGTTAATCGACTCAGATCGAGCGCCGTGTATAACCCTCCAAAACCACCCCCCAGAATGCAAATCTTAGTTATTGGTTTATTCATGGATTTTTATTCTCAGTTGTGTTTAGGATGGGTTTCAGTTCCGAAACTAATTGTTCTGAACGAATAATTCTCGCCGGGGGTAAAAGATGATAGTGAGTATCAGCAAAAATGGTAGAATCGGTCTTAATATTCAAGTCTGTTGGGTCGTAAATTGTTGGCACAACCCGACTTAATTCTTCGGCAGATTTGCGAATATTAGCAAGAGTCTTACCATCATTTTTAGCATAAACCCAGGGCAAAGAAACCACTAAAGTCGCCCCTTTTGCTTCTAAATCTTTCTTGAGTTTTTCAATCAATTTAATCGAGTGAGCAGAGGCAGGAGTATCAAAGGTCATTTGCCACCATTTCCCTGTTCTTTCCTTAACTATAGTCGGATCTCCTCTGTCAGTAATCGGATCGGAAAGATAACCCGTCATTCTGCCTTTAGTGAATAAATCAACCATCGATTTAGTGACTGGACGCATCCCCGGAATACCTAATAACCAAGTATCCTCGATCATGGTTTTTAAAGGTATCCCACCTAACCCTGGTTTGCCAATAGCGACGCTAAAAGGTGCGGATCCCCAAAGTCCTTCGCCGCGATTAAAACCGTCCTCATCCATGAGCATGAGATATTCAGGAATCAGCAGAATTACGTCTCCTTGGCGCGCTTTTTCGAGAATCATAGCGGCAATGACATTTAACCCGATATCCCCCTGTAAACCGAAGTTAACCACGGGCATTCCCAATTCTTTGGCCATTAATTCCGAATTTATGCTATAATGCGCCCCCGATCCCGCCGTGACGATTAAACGCCGCGGTCCTTCGGTACTAGCTGCGATCGCTGATTTTTCCTCGTACATCATCCGCAACCAGCTTAATTCGCCGCCGTAGATGACATTGTAAACAAAGCCGAGGGACCAAGCGACTCCCACAGAAGCTAACCAGGGGAAAATGTTAAAGGATTTAGTATTCATCAGAATTCAAAGTAAATAAAGTCACCGGTATTAGTGGAAGCTAGGAGAATAGTTAAACCTAGCAATATTTTAGACAGCCAAGGCGATAACAATAGTTCATATTCAAACTTTTTCTGGGCAATAGCCAGATGTTCGAGGATTAAAACAATGATACCAAGAACTAAAGCGACGCTTAAAACTGCTCCTTGATTGAGAGTATAGGAACTAAAAATCTCCCCGATATTAGCTAAGGAATAATTGAAAGGATTGGCAATAACCAGCATTTTGCCGATTAATCTTCTGGTGTTAATCTCCATGAAAAAGAGACAACCAAAAATGACAGCCAATTGCGTTAAAGCCCAGGAGACAATTTGCGGCTGAGAAACGTATTTTCCGACGAAAGCATAGAAAGGTCGGCCTAGATAACGCAGTAATAATAATAATGCCCCGTGGTAAGCGCCCCAAAAGACGAAATTCCAAGCCGCCCCGTGCCAAAAACCTGAAAGAGTAAAGGTAATGAATAGATAAAAAGGCGCCCAATTTTTATTGGAACCCATCAGGGGTAAAAATACATAATCCCGAAACCAAGTGCTAAGGGTAATATGCCAACGTCGCCAAAATTCGTTAATACTTTGGGATGTGTAGGGGGCTAAAAAGTTTAATTCCAATCTAATGCCAACAAAATAGGCTAAACCAACAGCAATAAAGCTATAACCGCCGAAGTCAAAATAGATTCTCAGGGTGAATAAAAAGGCCTCAAACCAGATATACCAAGCATTATCGATCATCTTATCTAATTCGATGTAGGGCGCAATGTTATCGGCGAGGACAAATTTCATAAATAAACCGAGAGAAAGCCAACGCAACCCCTTCTCGAAGTTTTCTCCTGTAAATTTGAGGCGAAATCCCTCCATTTGTGGTAATAAATCCCGGCGACGCTCGATCGGACCTGCGACAATCTGGGGGAAAAAGGAGATAAAATTGACATAATCGAGGACGGCTAGGGGTTTCTTTTTCTTTTCCCGTAGGGAGTCCACCACGAAAGCCACCATCTGGAAGGTATAGAAGGATACCCCCGGCGGTATTTGGCTAGGCACGGGAATTGGGGAAAGTTCCTTCCAGTTAGGGGGGAGAGAAACGAATAATCCGATGATTTCCTCGACAAAAAAGCCGAAATACTTGAAGTAGGCGAGGACGAGAATATCGATGACGATAACGATAGTGGCCAGGAGATTCGCCTTCCAGCCGCTCATTTTCAGCACTAGCCAGACCATAATGTAGTTAAAGGCTAGGGAGACGACGAAAACGAGGAAACTGGTGCGACTGGCGTAATAAAATAGGATTAGGGACAGCGCCGCTAATCCGACTCCATCAAAAACACCTCGCCAGAGATTGAAGGACTTCGCCAGGTAGCGCGCCGTTAGGAAAGGAACGCTAAAAAGGATTAATATCCACCAAAATATAAAATCAGAGTAATTCAAGGCGTGTTAACTCCTGATGGTCTGTGTTACCTTGTTTGAGATGGGTTTCCTGACTTCTGATGCTCAGAGACGAGGGATTTTCTTGACAAGCCTATCAAACTTTGTCAGACTTGTCCATAAAATTACCTTCATCCATCCTAAAAAATCGAGGCTAGACAAGCAATGCTTTATCAAAAACTGTTAGATGCTCATAAACGCTATCGACAATTTAAGACTTATCCCCATATTGCCGATCAATATTGGTCTAGTCAGTTGGCAGAGCATAATATTAATCCTAATTATGTGGCATATGATGCTAAATCTGGTCAACTTTTTTACAAACCCTTAGGGATCAGTTTAAGCAAAAATAAGCAGGATTTCCTCTTGGGTAGTAAAGTTTGTAACAAAGCTGGCGCCTTAAAGGCTCTGGCTGATTGTAAATTTTATATCGATGGGCAACAGGAATTAATTATCGATATCGATGGAGTTAAGTTAATTATCGAGACGGGACAGGATTTAGATATCGCCCATGAAATTTTCCTTTTAGGTGTATATAATTTCCTCTATGACAAGCCCTGTGTAGCGATCGATATTGGCATGAATACGGGTTTTGCTAGTCTCTTTTTTGCCAATCGAGCTAATGTGAAAGCTGTCTATAGTTACGAACCTTTTAAGGCTACCTACGACCAAGCTTTAAGAAATTTTGCCCTCAATCCTAATCTAGCGGAGAAGATTAAAGCTTTTGATTATGGAGTCGGCGCTCGGGATGAAATTATTCAAGTCGAATACGATTACAAGGTTAAAGGTAGTGTTGGTATTTCTGGTATTGACAACCAATTAAAACCTTTTGCCTCGAAACAAACAGCTACAGCCGATTTAATTCTTAAACCTTTCACCGATGTGTTTAAAGGTATTACCTCTGATTATCCCGACATCGATATAGTTGCCAAGATTGATTGTGAAGGTTCCGAATACGAAATCCTCGATTCTTTAGCGGCAACCGGTCAATTAGGACAGATTAAAATTATCATGATGGAATGGCATAAAAAGGGTCCCGATGCTTTAGTCAAACATCTGCAAGAATTCGGTTTTATCATCTTCTCCCGGATGCCTCGCAGTAAAAATGTGGGTACTTTGTACGCAATTAAACCCTAAAGTATAGGAGTGAGGTGATAGGGAAATGGGGAAATGGGGAAATGGGGAAATGGGGAAATGGGGAAATGGGGAAATGGGGAAATGGGGAAATTTCCACTAATACCCCAAAACCCCAACACCTTCTAACTGATAACTGATAACTGATAACTGATAACTGATAACTGATAACTGATAACTGATAACTGATTTACTGTGCTTGACAATAGGTATTAAAAGCTTCGCCAGTTTCTTTTTCTAATTGGCCGGCTTTTCTTACCTTTTCCTGTGCTAATTTTGCCCCGTTTTTATTGCGAGTTTCGATAACTTGAATTATTTCACGAGTGGCAGTGGCATAATCTTCATAGACTTGAGCGAAAGCGATTTTATATTTATCTAGTTCAGGATCCTTCACTGCTAATTTTTTCATATTTTCTGCGGCCTGTTCGATTTTATCGGCGGCTAATAGCCAACTTTTTTGGTCAATTTCTGTCCCTTGACCCTTGGTTAAGGATTTGGTTTCTTGGGCGACTTCGTTGGCAATCCGATAGATTTTTTGACATTGAAACTGTTTACTATCAGCACAACTTGCCAAAAAAGTCAAGCCTATAAATATTAAGATTATTTTGTTATTCATAGCATTGTATTTGAGATGATTCTAGGGAAGCTTATAGCGGTAAACTATCAGCCTCTAAGTAGGGAGGCACAATTATTTGTAGGATGGGTTAGGGGTAGCGTAACGTAATCGGGCGTTGGGTTTCATGCTTCAACCCAACCTACGTTCTATCGGCACCCCCCTTATCAAGGGGGGCAGGGGGGATCAAAGACAAAATCTATCTTCAATTTAATTGAAACCACTTACTTAGAATTGTTCAATCCGATAATACTAAAGTTTAGCACTCGATCGCTGTTAATCGTGTCTTTTTTGATGCCAATTCCAAGCGTGTTCAACTATTACCTTGAGATCGGCATATTGGGGATGCCAACCGAGAACCTGTTTAGCTTTATCACTACTCCCGATTAAAATGGGGGCATCACCTGCCCTTCTGGGACTTTCGATGACGGGAATATCTAAACCAGTTACCGCTCGCGCTGTTTCAATCACTTCACGCACGGAAAAACCGTTACCATTGCCCAAATTAAACACATTACTTTCGCCCCCATTTAAGAGATATTCTAAGCCTAAAACGTGAGCTTGGGCTAAATCATTGACATGGATATAATCCCGAACAGCAGTACCATCGGGAGTATCATAATCCGTGCCGAAAATTGACAGGGAATCCCGTTTTTTCAGGGCAGTTAATAAAGCCAGGGGAATTAAATGGGTTTCTGGTTGGTGATCTTCCCCTAATAAACCACTGGGGTCGGCTCCTGAAGCATTAAAATAACGGAAAGCCACCGATTTTAAACCGTAGGCCGCATCAAAATCCCTAAGAATTTGTTCCACCATTTCCTTACTGGCAGCGTAGGGACTGAGGGGATGATGGGGGTGATTTTCCGTCATCGGAATTTCCTTGGGCATTCCATAAATAGCACAGGTGGAAGAAAAAACAAATTTCTTCACATCGGCGGCGATCATCGCTTGCAAAAGAGTCAGACTACCACTAACATTATTTTGATAGTAAATAGCCGGTTCTTGTACCGATTCCCCCACGGCAATAAAAGCGGCAAAGTGCATGACGGCGGCAATATCACGACTAGCAAATAAATTATCCAGCAGCGATCGATCCCTAGTATCACCGACAATTAACTCAACTTTTAACACATCCTTAATAATTTCGGCGTGACCGTAGGATAAGTTATCGAGTACGATGACGGAATAACCGGCATTTTTGAGCGCTAGAACTGCATGGGAACCAATATAACCCGCACCGCCAGTGACGAGAATGGTAGGTTTAACTTGAGACACGCGATCATACCTATTTGAGATTGACTTGTCTATAACTTTATACCCTAATTTTGCTTTTAAGTAAGTCGTTATAATTAAATTGAAGATAGATATTGTCTTGGATACCCCCTTAATCCCCCCTTGATAAGGGTAGTGCCGATCCCCCCTGCCCCCCTTGATAAGGGGGGTGTCTGACAATTTTTAACACCTACCTACTTATTTGACCATCATGTTAAGTCCCCTCGATCTATCTCTTTCCCTTGACAAAGAAACTTATCAATCACAAATTAAAGATTTAATGCAACAACTGCGATCGCTACAGAAGTCCTGTTGGGAATGTAAATTACCCGTGGTGGTGGTTTTGGAAGGTTGGGCGGCGGCAGGCAAGGGAACTTTAGTCAAAAAAATGGTTAACTATATGGATCCTCGCGGTTTTACCGTCCATCCAATTTTAACCCCTTCCCTCCAAGAGGAAAGTTACCCGTTTTTATGGCGATTTTGGCAAAAACTGCCAGCAAAAGGCAGTATCGGCATTTTTTATCACAGTTGGTACACCCATCTACTAGAGGATCGACTCTTAAATAAATTGCCCTCCTCCCAGATTCCCCTAGTCATGCGCGATATCAACACCTTTGAGCGACAATTATCTGATGATCGGGTCGCAATCGCTAAATTCTGGATTCACCTTAGTCAAAAGGAATTAAAGTCACGCATCAGAGAATACGCCGAAAATGAACTAGAATCTTGGCGCGTGCGTCCGGAAGATTGGCAACAGGCCAAACGTTATGATGAGTATGCCAGTTTAGCCGAGGAAATGATTACCTACACTAGCACGGGGGCCGCCCCTTGGACATTGGTGGAGGGCAACTGTCAACGTTGGGCCCGGGTAAAAGTTCTCTCCCAATTAGTCGGTACGATCGCTCAAGCTTTGGATCAGCGGCAATTACCGATCGAACCCCCTGTCAATCTACCACCTCAAGCCCAATTACTGCCCACGGAACCCGATTATCTGGGGAGAGTGGACTTAAGTGCCAAATTGGAAAAAGAAGACTATAAAATCCGTTTGCGTCAGGCACAGGTAGAATTAAGAAAACTGCAATTAGAGATTTTTCAGGCAAATATCCCCGTTTTAGTCCTCTTTGAAGGGTGGGATGCCGCCGGTAAGGGAGGGGCGATCAAACGCTTAACCGATACCCTCGATCCTCGCAGTTATCAAGTGATTGCCTTTGCTGCCCCGACGGAGGAAGAACATCGCTATCATTACCTCTGGCGCTTCTGGCGGAAATTGCCCGCAGCCAAAACTATCGGTATATTCGATCGCAGTTGGTATGGACGGATTTTGGTGGAGAGAGTGGAAGGATTCGCTAAAGATATGGATTGGCGACGGGCATATCAAGAAATTAACGAATTTGAGGCCCAATTAACCCATTCAGGCTGTGTTTTAGTCAAATTCTGGTTACATATTAGCCCCGAAGAACAGTTAAATCGCTTCAACGAGCGCCAAAATAACCCCTATCGTCAACATAAACTCACCGATGAAGATTGGCGCAATCGAGAAAAACAGCCCCTCTACCATGTGGCAGTTAATCACATGGTAGCCCGTACTAGCACCCCCGTCGCCCCCTGGACGATTGTAGCGGCAAATGATAAGTATTTCGCCCGCGTTAAAGTCATAGAAACAGTCATTGCCGCTATTGAAACCGGTTTGAAACAACGGGGATAGGGTAGATAGGGGTATGGGGATTTTTTCGATTCACCCTCCCTTAACCCTGATTTGCTGAGAAGCAGAGTCGAGAACTTCATTGAACGTTTTCAATATCCACCAGAGGAGAAACAATCATGAATCTCAATGAGTTGCCGGGGGCCGAGATCATCTTACCCGGACTGAGGGATCTTCACAATGGTGAGTCTAATACCATTGGGGCGTTGCTAGTTGCGATCGCAGCGACGCGCCTAACCGAAGTCGGTTTCGATATCCCCAAAAATCACCTAGCTTCAGAGCCAGAGCTAACCTTGTATGCCTATCTCCAAGAGGAACGGGATGATGCTTATTCTTACTATAATGCTTTGCTGAATCGCCTCAATAGCTTTTGCAATGCACTCGAACTCGCTTATAAAATATGATGACAATTTCCCCCAGTTTAATTTCTCCCGATCTCAGTTTGGCCGATATTCCCCTAGAGGAAACCCTCTCTTTAGGAGTGATGGCTTCTGGTAGTGGTTCCAATTTTGCTGTTTTGGCGGCAGCGATCGCAAAAAAACAGCTAAATGCCCGAATTCCTGTTCTCATCTACAATAATCCCGATGCCAAGGTAAAAGAAAGAGCCGATGACTACAATATCCCTGCGGTTTTCCTCGATCATCGTCAATTTAAACCCAGAGAAGAACTCGATCGAGCAATAGTAGAAACTTTCCAAGAATACGGGGTAAAATGGGTAATTATGGCGGGCTGGATGCGAATTGTCACCCCGGTTTTACTAGATGCTTTTCCCGATCGCGTGATCAATATCCATCCTAGTTTACTACCCAGTTTTAAGGGTGTGCGCGCCGTGGAACAAGCTTTAGCTGCGGGGGTAAAAGTGACCGGATGTACTGTGCATATCGCTCGCGCGGAGGTAGATAGTGGCCCAATTTTAATGCAAGCAGTGGTTCCCATTCTCCCCGATGATACCGCGGTCAGTCTCCACGAACGCATTCAAGTGCAAGAACATCGCATTTTCCCGGTAGCGATCGCTTTAGCGGCGAAATTGGGTCTGTAGAGATAGATTTCTGGACTTCCTTGGCGATAATACCGGCAAAAAAACGAAAATTCAACGCAAATCGTTAAATAAGTAGGTAGGCGTTAAAAATTATCAGACACCACCCTTATTAAGGTAGGGTTGATTCATGAATCAACCCTACTATGAATCAACCCTACTATGAATCAACCCTAGTACTAAGGGGGGATCGAACCTAAAATCCATTTTTAATTTAAGTACCTAAGCAAAATTAATTACACATATCTAAACACCTCTTGCCTCTTGCCTCTTGCCTATCTTCACTAGGAAATTAATTTTGCACGACTACTTAATTATAACCAGCTACTTATCACTCCTTCGTAAATTTCCTGAAAACTGAGATCGAAATTTACAGAAGTTAAAGATAAACTGGCATTTTCGCCCTCGTATTCCGTTAATAACCATTTATTTTCTTGAGTTTTGTTATACTGCATGATATATGGACGACTTTGAATAATGAGAATATATTCTTGAAATTCCGGCAGCGAACGATAATAGAGAAATTTATCGCCCTGGTCATAATTTTGAGTTGATTTTGAGAGGACTTCTACTATTAATCTGGGATTGGTAATAGTTGTCTTGCCAGTTTCATAAT
>NZ_JADBVE010000339.1:0-3497 GCF_020245285.1 Microcystis sp. M31BS1 | reverse complement strand
TGGGGAAGTGGGGAAGTGGGGAAGTGGGGAAGTGGGGAAGTGGGGAAGTGGGGAAGTGGGGAAGTGGGGAAGTGGGGATAAGATGATAAATATTGGTGATTTTACCTGATCTTGACTTGGCCCAGGAGTTTTATGAATAGTCTTTTGATTACGGCTACGGATACCGATGCGGGTAAAACCGTTGTCACCACTGCTTTAGTGGCTTATTGGCAAAAATACTATCCATCGAAGGCCCTGGGGCTGATGAAATTAATGCAAACGGGTCAAGGCGATCGAGAATGGTATGAGGGTTTATTTCAGGGTCAATTAGAAATGATCACACCGCTGCAATATCAAGCACCCTTAGCGCCTCCTGTGGCTGCTGATTTGGAAGGTCGAGATATTCCTTTGGGGACGGTGTGGCAAGCTCTGCTGAACCTACAAAAAAGCCAAGATTTGGTTTTAATTGAGGGTTTGGGGGGTTTAGGTTGTCCTGTCACCCACGAGCTAACTGTGGCGGATTTAGCGGCTCAATGGCGGTTAAAAACCCTTTTGGTGGTGCCGGTGAAATTGGGGTCGATTTCCCAAACGGTGGCTAATATTGCCCTAGCAGAGCAGAAAAAGGTCAATTTGGGCGGAATTATCCTTAATTGTCTCGAACCGCGCACGGAGACGGAAATAGAGCAGTTAACACCGATCGATTTAATTCAATCCTTGACTAATTGTCCAGTTTTAGGTGTTTTTCCCTTTATCGAAGATCGTCGGGATTTGGATAAATTGGCTTCGGTGGTAGCTAGTTGGCCAGAAATTATTTAGAGCAGGCAACGATAGCAGATTTTGGAATTTTTGTCAAGAGATATTTGTTAAATATATATTATTTCTGATAAAAATATATATTTATTTGGAAAAGTTTAAATTCTCAGGCAAAAATACAAAGTCTTATGAAAATTCTTGAAAAATTATGGCAAAACTCGGCAAATACAAGCATAATTTCGGGACAATGGGATCCAGAGGTATGGATTCGTGAATTAGTTAGCCGCACATTAGACCTCTTGTGAAAACTAAAAATTGTTGTTAGGGTTAGGAGTCAGTAGCCAGTAGTCAGGAGAATTAAGAATGAATAATAATTAACTAAATGGTCTATTTACAGATTTTAGGCGGTTTAATTCTTATTTTTGCCGTTTTTGAACCATCAAAAATTAATTATGGAAGAGGTCTATTATGTAGCAATAAAATTTTCGGGACATTAAGGCCAAGGACAACAACCCAAGAATAGCAATAAAAAATAGAAGTCGTTCAGCGATAAAAACTTAAAAAGTTACGGGGGATAAAAGTATGAACAGCAATACTTATCCGAAGTTATCATCAGTTTTTTGGCGACTCTTTGTGATCAGCATTGGTTTAGTAAGCGTTTCTGGTAATAATCTCATTGCTCAAGCAGCAAACGCCGAACAAATAAAACAACTGTTAGCAACCAAAGAATGCCCAAACTGCGATCTTAGCAAAGCTAATCTCAGTAATATCAATCTAGAAAATGCCAATCTAGAAAATGCCAATTTGCAGGATGCCAATCTCACTAATACTAACTTAGCAGGAGCAAACCTACAAGGAGCGAAGTTAATCCACGCTAATTTAGAAAAGGCCAACTTAGAAGGGGCGAATTTAGCCAAGGCGAACTTAGTCAACGCTAACTTGGATTTTATCAACTTAAAAAATGCCAATCTAGTTGAGGCCCAAATGCGCGGGGTACAATTACGAGGAGCGCTGCTAGAATCGGCCAATCTGCAAGGGGCAGATCTGACCATGCACGACGGCAAACCAGCTTTTCTGGTTCATGGCAATCTACAGGGTGCTAACTTAGAAAAGGCGAAATTACGAGCGGTGTGGGCGCCTTGTGTTCATTTTGATCGAGCCAATCTTAAAGGTGCGGATTTTTCACCCGATAAAGCTCAAACTCCTTGGTGGCAAGCTTTAGGTAACGTGGTTTCCCTGGGGACGGCGATCGCTGGTTATGGTGGCACCTTTGTTTACCATAACGCCCAAATGACCAATCTAACTGGGGCGACTTTTGTGAACGCGGATCTCAGTCAGGCACTATTAAAAGGAGTACAATTAACGGCGGCTGATTTCAGACAAGCACTACTGATCGAAACCCTGCTCGAAGGCTCTGATTTAAGAAACACTAATTTTAGCGAAGCGAATCTCAGTCAAGCTAATCTTGATCAAGCTTACTTGGTGAATGGCATTCTCGATCACGCTAACCTAACTTCGACTCGTCTGACCAATATTAATCTGAGTAATGCGGATCTAACGGGAGCGCAACTAGACAAAACAGAATTAGACCGGTCTAATCTCTGTAATGTCACTTTATCGGATGGTTCCAAATCTACTGCTCCCTGTAAAGAAAAAATTCCCGTGACTGACCTTACCAGTGGTAATGTTTGTCTTATTCCCTCTCACGATCTGGCTGATTTGTCCCTAGAGGTTCCCCCAGCCAATACTGCTACCGCAATCACTCCAGAGGATACAAGTGCTTTATGGCAACAAGGACTAGAAAAATACCAAAAACAAGACTATAAAGGTGCTATTGAGGATTTTACGGCAATTGTGACTATTAAACCCGATGATGCTCTGACTTACTACCAAAGAGGTCATGCCTACGCTCACCTAGAAGATTTTAATCAGGCTCTGGTCGATTACAATCAAGTCATTGCCCTACAACCAGAATTGGCATCGGTTTACAATGATCGAGGGGCGATACAAGTTCATTTAGGCAATTTGCGCGATGCCTTGATTGATTACGAGCGAGCTTTGCAGATCGATGGCAACCTACCGATAGTGTACTTGAATCGAGGCCTACTTTATCAGCAGATCGGAGAGGTCGAAAAGAGCAAAAAAGATTATCAACGAGTTTTGGCGATCACTCCTGAGGTGGCTATGGCAAGTTACAGCAAGGGTTTGGCTCCGATGACCTTGGCGCAATCGCCGGTATTGGTTAATATTCATCTAGAACGGGCTTTGGCACATGGGAATTTAGACCAAATTGATTTAGCGTTCAAAGATATCGAGCAAGCTCTGGCAGTTGATGCTAATGCCAAATCAGCCTATGTATTGCGGGGTAGTTTGTACTACGCTCGCAAGGAATGGTCGAAGGCCCTAGCGGATTATAATCAAGTCCTGAAGCTCGATCCCGATCATGCTAATGCTTTGTATAACCGTGCTTGGACAAAATACAACATGGGTAACAAAAAAGAGGCTTTCGCTGATTTTCAAACCGTTGCTACTCTTTATCAACAGCAGGGAAAAACCCAAGAGGAGACAGAAGTACGCCAATTGATCGAAAGATTAAGTAAACAAGAGGACTAATTTCTCTGAAAATAAGCTTTTACGCATTTAAGTTACATTGACAGCATTACCCTTATTTTTAAGTTTTCTACTCCATTTAATAATCAATCCCCCTTCATTTAAAAGCTGATTGACTACTTTTTCCAGTTCTTCTTTATTTTCAAATTCTCGAT
>NZ_JADBVE010000338.1:0-15384 GCF_020245285.1 Microcystis sp. M31BS1 | reverse complement strand
GAGAGAATCGTCGTTCAAAACCTTGCGTCTTCATCGGCCCGCGTCCTGTAGGGGCGAAGCATTCGGACAATAACCTATCGGTGAAAAGGTAGATTTTCTATCCGAATGCTTCGCCCGTACTTATTCAGCAAACCCTAATTAACTTTTTTGTTGGTGATATTTTGACCTTGTTCTGGTATTGGAGAGAACCAGTATTTCTATTCTAATAAAGTCTCTTTAATTGTTGTTAAAACTTTACTATCTTTGACCATCCAAGCATGAAGCAATACGGGAATGGAAATTTCTTTGCCCACCGATAAACGGGAACTATGGGCAGGAAATATCATTAAATCGTAGGGAGTCCAGATAATTGTGGTTTTAATTTTATTTAAAATTTGTTGACAATCTTTATTTAAATCCTCTAGAAATTGACTCCCCGGCTGCATTTGTCTAATCCCATCTAAGGGTAAACTATACGCGGTTAAAGTGCCTCGATTCGGAGCAGAAATATTTAGGTAACGTTGCACTCTTGCCACTCCTCCCAATCTTTGCAGGTAGTAGCGGGTAATTAATCCTCCCATACTAAACCCAATCAGATCTACTTTCTGCTCTTTAGCAAAGTTTTTCTCGATATAATTCTCCACCTGACCGGCTAAAACTTCTAACTTTTTGTAACCATGATTGGGAATTAGATTAAAACTATGCACCTGCCAACCATGATAGTTTAAATACTCGCTCATCGGTTTAAAAACAGCAGTAGTGTCCAGAAAACCATGCACTAAAACGACAGGATTCATAGATGAGGGTTTATCCTTGAATTTCAGATCTATTCTAACGGATGATCGGGGTAATGAGCGAAAAATTTTTGGGAAGAGCCTATCTACTAGGTACGGCTACCGGCAACTTCTAAGGATTAGGGAAAAAACCAAAAAGTTTAGCGGCACCTCCTAAAATAGCGACCACCAATGCTATCAGAATCCCTCGATTGGTGAATTCCTGATAGGCAACCCTTGCAGTTAATCCATTGATTTTTTCGTCTAAAGCTTTAATATCTCCCTTGAGTTCGGCCTGTCCTATTTCTACTTTAGTTAACCGGTCTTCTACCTTGTCAAATCTCTCATCAATACGTTTTTCCAGAGAGTCGATTTTCTCATCAATACGTTTTTCCAGAGAGTCGATTTTCTCATCAATACGTTTTTCCAGAGAGTCGATTTTCTCATCAATACGTTTTTCCAGAGAGTCGATTTTCCCCTCAATCCTTGTCAGGACAGCTTCTAGGGAATAAGTGACAGTTTCGTTAGACATTTTGAGCAACTCCAAAAGTCAAATCTTTAGGGGTAAATGCTGGAGGCTATATTTTACGGAAAAATCAGGGGTCTATAGGCAGACACGGATTCCCATTATAAGAAAATTATAAGTCAAGAATTGAGTTTTTGTCAAGCTTTTTTTTGACGGCAATCAATGGCAAGAATTTCGGGGAAGTATTTAGCCACCGATGCCTAAACGTCCCGCTAAACTAGGGCTTAAAGGAATCAGAGTCGCTAACATTAAAAAGAGCAGTAATAAACCCCAACCAGCGCGGGTGTCATCGGGTTCGGTTAACTCGTTTAAATTAGGTCTTTCCAACTCTCTTTGTAAAAAAGCGACCAAAATTGTCCAATAGAGAGGAATGGGATTACTGGGATTAACTAAGGAAATAATGCCCAAAATAACCAAAGTGGCCACAGTGGTGCGGCGGGCAATTTTGCGACCATAAATAGCCTGAACAATTCTACCACCATCTAACTGTCCGGCGGGCAGTAAATTAAGGGCAGTAATCACCAATCCTAACCAACCGATAACAGTTAAAGGATGCACGGAGATAACAGCATTTTGTAACTCGTCGCCCAAAAATATCCGGGCTAAAGAACCCACTAAAATTGAACTTTGGAAAAAGTTACTAGGGATTTGAAAAAGGCTGGCCGAATTAGATAAAGTCAGTCCAACGATTAACAAGATTAAAGAAACCAAACCTCCCAAAGCAGGACCAGCGAAAGCTATATCAAATAGAACACTGCGGTTAGGTAATAAAGATTCAAAACGAGTAATCGCCCCAAAAGAACCAATCTGCCAAGTGGGAAGAAAATAGGGTAAACTGAGACGAACATTATGGCGTTTAGCGATAATTAGATGACCGATTTCGTGGGCAATTAATACCGACCATAAACCCAAACTCAGGGGAATTGCTTCTCGATATCTCTGCCAATTACCAAACAAATCAAAACCTAATAGAATTCCAGCTGCTTCTAAGCTAGTGACAAGGGTGGCGACTAACAAAACTAAAGAGAGATTTTTTTGAGCAAGAGTAGCAGGACTAGGATCATTAGTTTTGGGAAGGATAATTACCACCGGTTTTTCCTCGGTTCCTTCCACCAAAAATAAACGATACTTATCGCCAAAATGATTACTTAA
This sequence comes from Microcystis sp. M31BS1, assembly GCF_020245285.1. Taxonomy (NCBI): domain Bacteria; kingdom Bacillati; phylum Cyanobacteriota; class Cyanophyceae; order Chroococcales; family Microcystaceae; genus Microcystis; species Microcystis sp. M31BS1. The sequence goes on along the minus strand of NZ_JADBVE010000338.1, from coordinate 12,954 downwards.
TTTCTGGGTTAAGCGCGAGTGAACTAGATCCGGTTCTCCCCGTAAATTGCCTTTAAAAATTGCCCCTTCCTGAAAAGAGATAGTTTCGGTGGCGAAAAAAGTATCTATCCCAAAAATACTCTGAATAACTTTTAAATCCTCTTCGGGAATTGGCATCAGATCCGGCACAATTTCTGTCACCGCTGCCTGGATTTCTAGAGGAGTAACGGACTGGCTGACTGCTGGGTTAACTTTCGGTTCAATTATCTGATTGGTTTTGAGTAAGCGTAAACGGTTGCCCAAATAAATATAGATAATGGTGGAAGCAACCAGTAAAAAGAGAATTACTGCTAGATTGAGATAAATTCCCGCCGCAAATAGCCCGAAAAAAATTAACCAAGGAGCAATTAGTACCAAGGATTGTAACCAAGGTAAAATTCCCAGTTGGCCGTAGGGTTTAGCTCGATAAAAACTCCAAGTCAAGATAGCACCAGCGAGGAGGAAAATAACAGCGACCGCAGCAATTTCCGAAGAAATATTAACCATAGGAAAGTCAAAATCAATAGGTTTTTATCAATCAATTTGATTATAAGCTTGCAGGGCGGCCCGTAATTGCCCTCGATGCTTTTGTAACAATTCTTGTCCTGCCGCCGCCGAAAGTCCCGTTTTCTGCATTAACAAAGCCAGTTTAACCCGGCGGCCACTTTTTTCCAGTAAAACAGCCGCTTCCTCGCGACTAACATCGGTAAGGTGGCAGATAATTCGCAGGGCGCGGTCATGGAGTTTATGATTAGTAACAGCCACATCGACCATCTGGTTGCCGTAAACCTTGCCTAACATTACCATTGTCCCTGTGGAAAGGATATTTAAAGCCATTTTCGTCACCGTTCCCGCTTTCAGACGGGTGGAGCCGGCCAGAAGTTCTGGTCCGGTCAATAAGCGGATATCCACATCCACCGCAATCTCCACCTGTTCGGCGGGGACACAACTAATAGCAATCGTCGTCGCACCCCGCTGTTTTGCCGCCTGTAAAGCCCCGTGAACGTAGGGAGTAGTACCCCCGGCGGTAATCCCCACTACCACGTCTAATTCGTGAATTTCTCGCTGGGCAATAATCGCCGCTCCATCTTCCGCTTTATCCTCCAAATCTTCGGAACTACGCACCAGCGCCGCCGCTCCACCGGCAATAATTCCCTGTACCAATTCCGGGGGAGTGCAGAAGGTGGGAGGACATTCGGCCGCGTCCAAAACCCCCAGCCGGCCACTGGTTCCTGCTCCAATGTAAAAGAGTCTGCCACCTTTAGCCAGAGCTTGACTGGTCAGGGAGATTGCTAGGGCCAATTCTTGCCGGGCCATGGCGATCGCTTTTAGGGTTTGGGCATCCTCGCGATTGAACAGATCCACCAATTCGAGCGGGTTTAATTGGTCTAAATTTAGGCTGTTTGGATTAATTTGTTCGGTTAACAGGTGTCCTCTGCTTTCCCACTGTTCCATAACGGTTTAATTGAGTTTTTCGTAAGATTATTTTTAGTATATAGCGAATCGGTGGGCTAAAAGCTTGACAATTGCCCCCTAGATATTAGATAATAGTAAATTGTGTCAATTCCTGCTCGGATCAGGTGAGGACATTAGCACAAAAGCTGGAATTTTTTTCAGCTACCTGTACGGCAAAACGAGCGCAGAAAATTCATGAGTTACGCAATTATTGAGACCGGTGGCAAACAGATTCGGGTAGAACCCGGTCGCTATTACGATATCGAACTTCTTCCCGTCGATGAACAAAGTACCCATACCATCGACAAAGTGCTATTAATCCATGATGAGGATGATATTAGCATCGGTCAACCCTTTATCGAAGGGGCCACCGTGGAAGGCACTGTCATGCAACATCGTCGGGGCAAAAAAGTTATTGTTTATAAAATGCGCCCGAAAAAGAAAACCCGTAAAAAACGCGGTCATCGTCAAGAAATTACCCGTTTTATGATTGATTCAATCAATTATAACGGTAAAACCCTAGTCGCCACTGCTGCTACCTCCAGCGCTGAAGTTGTGGAAGATAGTAGCGATGAAGAAGAATAACTTTTAGAATCAAAAAAGCATTTGGAGAGAAATTATGGCTCATAAGAAAGGTACGGGTAGTACCCGCAACGGACGCGATTCTCGTTCCCAGAGACTAGGCGTTAAGCGCTACGGTGGTCAAGTGGTAAAAGCGGGAAATATTCTCATCCGTCAACGGGGTACTAAAGTTCACCCAGGTAAAAATGTTGGTCGTGGTGGCGATGATACTTTATTCGCTTTAATTGATGGTGTGGTCAAATTTGAATACAAGGATAAAAGTCGCCGTCAAGTTAGCGTTTATCCCGCTGAAGTTAGCGCCAGTTAATCCCATCAACCCTGATTAATTTTTTCCCTGTAACCTCCTAACTCATCCTAGGGGGTTTTTTCAGATAATTTATATCTGTTGACAGGGTAGATCGATCGCTCATAGATTAAAATAGTCCGAAAGTAGCTCGGAAAAGATGGACTCACCATGATTCTTAAAATTGCCGATATCTTAAAAAATTTGCCCTGGTCTTTCAATTCTACTGCCGAATTACCCTGGTTAGAGCGATCGCAAGCCGAAAAATCCCTGCAAAAAGCTCGTCAACAACGGCGAATTTCCGAACGAGAATATCAACTCCTTGACCATTGGCGAGAATTGGGTTATTGTATTGTCAAAGATTTAATTCCCGCAACGGCGATCGATAATTTAGTAGCGGAATTAGCCGATTTATTTTTCCTAGAATCGGCTATCCCTGGATTAAGAATTGAAGGCATTCAAGCAGAAAATCTACCGGCGAGTTTGAGTCACGAGCAAGTTTTAGCCCTAGATATGGAGCAAAGAAAAGCCTTGGTTAATTCTATTTGGCGACTCCATGCCTTTCATGAGATTTCCCCCGCTGCTCGAGCAATTTTTGACAATCAAAATCTGAGAGCTTTAGTTAATTTAATTATTGGCAAATCCTGCGAACCGAGATATTCCATCAACTTCCTGCACGGTACAGAGCAGGGGCTGCACGAGGATATGGCAGTTTTTTATGTTCATCCGGCTAATCATTTAGTTGGTGTTTGGATTGCCTTGGAAGATATTTCCGCCGATGCTGGGCCGCTAATTTTTTATCCTAAATCTCATAAAAATATCAAAGTAACTGACTTTTTTCCAGACTATCCCGCCGTCAATCTTAAAAATATTACTGCCGAGCAAATTCCCCAATACCAAGATTATGTTAACCAGCGCGCTCAGAATTATGACTGTCAATCATTTACTGCTAAAAAAGGAGAGATTCTTCTCTGGCACGGAATGTTAATTCATGGTGGTGGGAAGATTAATAATACCCTGCTAACCCGTAAATCGATGGTCATTCATTTTATTGCCGAGGGTGGCGATTACAACGATCGGGCTTTGGGACCTTTTAATTGGTAAGATTAATTTACCACTAATAACTCGGAAATAATCGGACTAATACTAAATCCGTTTAGTATAGGCTACTTATGAGGAGAGGCAATAGGGGTAATAGATAATCCGTCTTTAATAACTGGATTTAGTATAACATCGGATTTTAACAGGTCAAAAGTCTTATTTTCAAAGGGTTTTACCATCATTCAGCCAGCCCTAAATATGAGAAATGCCCCGCAACTATTCTGGTTTTTTTTCCCTTGACAATACTTCTTGTAGTTGTGGTACTAAGGTCGGCAAATCTTCTCGAATTGTTGCCCAAATTCTACTTAAATTAACTTGAAAATATTCGTGAGTTGCAACATTTCTCATTCCTGCCATTAAACGCCAAGGAATCAGAGGATAGCGAGACTGAATTTCCTTCGGTACATTTCTAGTTGCTTCTCCGATAATAATAAAATCATAGAGAACCGCTTTGATATTTGTTTGATTCTTGGCAAATTCCTCAAACGTCATTGCCTTTGTTCGCTGTTCAATTTCACTGATAGATTCTAAAATGTCTTGAAGGCGAAGTCGCCAATCTCTAGAAGGCATTGATCAGATCCTCAAGCACAGGTTCCCGTAAATGTTCTCTTAAGGCATCCTGAGTTCCTAAATCCACAGAGCATCCCAGAATATCTTCTAAATAATACTGTACTTGCAGAAGTTGAAAAAAACCACCTTGTCGATCGAATTCTACTAACAAATCTACATCACTATCGGCATCAGCTTCATCCCTGGCCACTGAACCAAATAAAGACAAAGATTTCACCCCTAGTTTTTGTAACTGTTCTCGGTGTGCCTCTAGAATTGCCAGCACCTCGTCTCGTTTCATCTGGTGTGTCTTTGAACCTGCCATCAATATTATAGCTTTGTCGGTGCAACCCTTAAACTGAAGCTGAAATCTTCCAAATCTACAAAACAAACTAATCACTGAAAACTCACATCTGATCACTGATCGCTGATTAAGCTGTGGCTTCTAAAAATACGCCTAAATTGCGGAATTTTTGATAACGAGATTCGCGCCGTTGTTGGGGAGTTAACAAAGATAAAGCCTCTAAATTTTCACTAATAGCGGCTTTTAAATTGGCTGCCGCTCTAATCGGATCAGCATGGGCCCCTCTGGAGGGTTCAGGAACGATCTGATCGATAATATTTAACTCTTTTAAATCTTTTGAGGTAATTTTGAGGGCAACTGCTGCTTTATCGGATTTTTTGGCATCTTTCCAGAGAATGGCGGCACAAGCTTCGGGAGTCGCCACGGTATAGACAGAATGCTCTAACATTAATAGGCGATCGCCGACACCAATGCCCAAAGCGCCGCCCGAACCACCTTCGCCAATAACAGTACAAATGATCGGCACATCTAAACGGAACATCTCCCGGAGGTTATAGGCGATCGCTTCCCCTTGACCTAATTTTTCCGCTTCCACCCCCGCCCAGGCGCCGGGGGTATCAATAAAGGTTAAAATTGGCTGATTAAACTGATGGGCGTGTTCCATTAAACGCATGGCTTTACGATAACCCCCGGGGGCAGCCATGCCGAAATTTCTAGCCACATTATCCTTAGTATCCCGGCCTTTTTGATGCCCGATAATCACCACGGGACGACCGTTAAAACGGGCAACACCACCCACAAGAGCGGGATCGTCGTAACCACCGCGATCACCGTGTAACTCGAACCATTCATCGGTGATTGCTTGAATATAGTCTAGGGTACTGGGGCGCCGGGGATGACGGGCTAATTGTAGCCTTTGGGAAGGGGTGAGATTGCTAAAAATCTCACGACGTAATTGATTAGCTCGTTCGTCTAGTTGACTAATTTGTTCCGAGACATCTACGCTATTTTCTTGGGCTAATTCTTTAATCTGTTCGATGCGGGATTCTAATTCGTAGAGGGGTTTCTCAAAATCTAGGAGAAAAATCTTTTTCTCGGTAGTCTCGTTTTTAGTCATAGGTTAGTGGCTAGAAGTTTACTTGGAGCTAAGTAGGTAAGCGTTAAAAATTATCAAATACCCCCCTTGTCAAGGGGGGATTAAGGGAGGATTAAGGGGGGATCGGCACCCCCCTTATCAAGGGAGATCCCCCCGCCTATCGGCACCCCCCTTATCAAGGGAGATCCCCCCGCCTATCGGCACCCCCCTTATCAAGGGGGGCAGGGGGGATCAGAGGCAAAATCTATCTTCAATTTAATTATAACTACTTACTTAATCTTTTCTAGCTTAACGTTTTTCAGCGATCGATTATCGGAAGTTTCGGGATTACCCGGAGATAATTTCAGGTTATCGATCAAATTTTGTCAATTGTCGTATAATAGTAGATCGTGCCTTTTTCACCCCAAGGAGGATTAGTTATGGCAGGAAGTGAACTAAAAGCGGATCTATGGGTTAACGAATATATTACCCCCTGGGACATTTATAGTCATGGGGTTTCCAGGATTTTAGCCTACAAAAAAACCGCTTTTCAGGAGATGTATATTGTTGAATCGGGGGCCTATGGAAAAGCCTTGGTACTGGATGGGAAATGGCAATCTTGTACGGGGGATGAATTTATTTATCATGAAGCATTAGTGCAACCGGCAATGATTGCCCACCAAGAAGCCAAAACTGCTTTAATTCTCGGAGGTGGTGAAGGTGCGACAACCCGGGAGTTATTGCGTTGGAAAACAATCGAAAAAGTGATGATGATCGATATCGATGGGGATGTGGTGGCAGCTTGCAAGGAACATCTTCCCGAAATGCACCAAGGCACTTTTGATGATCCTCGTTTTCAGTTAGTTGTGGCCGATGCTTTAGAAGTTTTAGACACCACTAACGATAAATGGGATATTATTATCTCGGATCTGGTGGATCCCATCGGAGAGGGTCCGTCTTTTCCCCTATTCACGAAAGAATACTTTGAAAAACTACAAAGAGTTTTGGCCGAAAATGGCATTGTTGTTGTCCAATCTGGCCCGGTTTCTCCTCCTTCGGTGATGTATCATGCGCGTTTGGTGAATACTTTAAAAGCAGTTTTTCCCTACGTTCATTCCTATTGCGCTCCCACTCCTAGTTATGGTTCTCCTTGGGGTTTTACTCTCTGTGCTAATCATCCTTTAAATACTCGTCCCGATCCCGAGGTGGTGGATGAATTAATCAGCGATACAACTACGGGAGGATTACGTTTAATTGATGGCATGAGTTTACTAGGAATGTTACAAACTCCTCTCTATATTCGTCAAGCTATCGCACAAAATACGGAAGTTTATACCCTGGCAAAACCTCCGAAATTCTTCGGTCAAGGAGTAATCAGTAATCAGTAATCAGTTATCAGTTATCAGTAATCAGTTATCAGTAATCAGTAATCAGTTATCAGTAATCAGTTATCAGTTATCAGTAATCAGTTATCAGTAATCAGTTATCAGTTATCAGTTATCAGTAATCAGTAATCAGTTATCAGTTATCAGTTATCAGTAATCAGTTATCAGTTATCAGTTATCAGTAAATAAGAGTTATAATTAAAAATCGATCGAGTCTTCGTGATTAAGAATTGTTTGCAGTATTTCTAGGGGAACAGTAGCAAAGTATTGCTGGAGAAAGTTTTCTAGGGCCACCGCTTCTAGAAATTGCTCAATCTTATTAATTTTTGCCTCATGATTGACTAATTCAAAGGATAAATTTTCTTGATTTTTCTTGACTTTAAAGCCATTTTCTGCTAGGGAAATTAATCCTAATTCTAGGGTATGATAGCTGAGGTTTAAGCGGTTTTGTAATTGTTGACGGGAAATACTGGTTTTAGTTCTAGCTAAATATTTCCCGATCCCGACAAGGTTTATCCATGGGGTGTGAGCGGATTTTTTCAAAGGACTAGCATAGGCAAGAACTAACTTTTTATCCCGTAAAATTGCCTGTTGATATTCCCTAGAAAGTTTTGTCCAATCCCGGGGACATTCCCAGAGAAAAAGGGGATTTAATTGGCTAACTTCTTGACTAATTTCTCGATGGCGATTGTCGATTAAAAAATCTTTTTTATTGCTATAGATTAGGGATTCTTGTTGATAGGGATGCAAGGCAATTAAGCGCACTTCATAGCGATTTTTGGAGGTATTAAAATCTAATTCGACTACTGCATCATAACGGGTATCGGCAGCAATTTCATCTTTGTGATGACCCCACCACATACCCGGGAAACCCTGCTCGATTGAACTATCCCAGATATCAAAAGTTGTCCGGAGATAAGCGATTTTTTTGCCCTTGAAATCCTCAAGATTTTTATGCCAAAGATTTTGAAAATAACAATTTTGAATTAATAGCTTCGGTGTCGGATTACCCATCCCGCAGGGTTCCAGTAATTTTAATTCTCGAAATAGACTTTTTCCCAATTGGGAAACCGTCACCACCGCATCCACTTCTATCTGGGAAGAAAGGGAAGTTAAATCAATTCCTGTGCGTCGCAACTGTTGATTAATTCCCTCAATAAATAGGGGTAAATTTTCTAGAGCTAAACTTAAACCTGCGGCCAAAGGATGACCACCAAAACGATGTAAAAGATGGGATTGAGAGGATACTAATTGATAAAGATCGATCTCGCGAATTGACCGAGCGGAACCCTTAGCAAAAGGTGGTTCACTGGTACTTAATAAAATTGTCGGTCGCTGGTATTCTTGGGCAATTTGTCCCGCAACTAATCCTAAAATTCCCGCCGGCCATTGGGGATCATCTAAAATAATTACATTAGTGGTGGAAAGATCAATTCTCTCTAGTTTTTTCTGAACTTGTTTCATAATATCCCGTTGGATTTCTTGGCGACGAATATTGGCTAATTCCGCTTGTTCAGCTAATTCGTGACAACGCTTTTCATCTTCACTGGTGAGTAATTCCACACAAAATCTAGCATCGCCATAAATGCGACTGACGGCATTAATTCGCGGTCCAATACCGAAGGATATATCCATCGGTCTATCTCCGGTTTTGTTACATAAATCGAGTAATTTTTTAACTCCTAAACGCTGAGTATTTTGGAGCTTTTGCATACCTTTTTGGGCTAAATAACGACATTCTCCCGTCAATTTGACTAAATCGGCAATTAAACCAATCGCAACTAAATCCAGTAAATTTTCTAGGGGTTTTCTGGGAATATCTGCAAGGGTTAAATACATCGCTTCCACTAATTTATAAGCAACGGCAACCCCAGAAAGATGATAGAAAGGATGGGTTTCCACAAAATAGCGGGGATTAATCAGGGCAATCACCTCGGGGCGCTCGTCGGGTAGGGTATGATGATCGGTGATGATAATATCGATTCCTAGACTGTTTGCATAGTCAATTTCAGCGATATTCGTGCTTCCCGTGTCACAGGTGACGATTAAACGGGTTCCTTGATGCGCTAGTTTCTCGATACCGGGACAATTGAGGCCGTGGGATTCTTTTTGGCGATCGGGTATGTAATAATCTAACTGTTGATAGGGTGGAAAAAACTGCCCCAATCCTTCCCAAAGGACACTGGTAGCGGTGACACCATCGGCATCAAAATCACCCCAAATAGTCACTTTTTCGCCTTTATTTAGGGCTTTTTCCAGTCTTTTGACGGCGAAGTTCATTTCTTGCCCAAAATCAAAGGGAGTTTTTGACTGATAAGCTTTCTCATCCAGAAACGTCCGCAGAGTCGCCCCATCTTGGACACCGCGATGCCATAATATTTGTGCCACGACGCTGCCATCCGACTCTGGGGTGTAGTCTTGGACTATTTTTAAAAACTCTTGGGGAAGCTCTACCGATGGGGGAATTTGCCAGTTAGACACGGGATATCAGGGAAAAAGTAAAAAAGGTGGCAGTTTTTGTGATTTTCCCTATCTCCATTTAGGGCTTGCTGAATAAATGTGAAATGTAGGCAAGGTAAGGGTTTTGTGGCTTTACGAGCGAAACAGGTGCAAGATTTTGAGAGAATCGTGCTTCAAAACCTTGCGTCTTCATCAGCCCGCGTCCTGTAGGGGCGAAGCATTCGGACAATAACCTATCGGTGAAACCGTAGATTTTCTATCCGAATGCTTCGCCCGTACTTTTTCAGCAAACCCCATTTAGCCACCACTAACGGGGGGAATTAAAACTATCTCATCGCCATTTTCGAGGATTTTCTCTCCCGAAACAAACTGAAGATTAACTCCAAAACGAGTAACGTCGCGCCATCTTTCTAATTGGGGATAGGGGGCTATAATATAGTTTAACACTGCTGCTGCGGAAGTGTGGGCAGGAAATTCGAGGTTTAATTGTGAAGTTTGATAGACTTCTTGATAAATAGCAAATAGTTTTACTGTGATCGTAATCTTTTCCATCTTTACATCAATATTTTTTCTAGGATAATAACATTAATTGAGAACCCTGTTCGGTTTTGCGGACTTCGATGCGATGTTGAAAAGCTTCTTTAAATTGGGGCATATGAGTTACCGTCAAAATACAGGCAAAATCGGCGGATATAGCGTTAATTGCCGCAATTAAGCGCTCGCATCCTTCCGCATCCTGAGTTCCGAATCCTTCGTCAACAATGAGCATTTGTAAGGCTGTTCCGGCTCTTTGTGCCAATAATCTCGCTAAAGCTAATCGAATCGAGAAATTAATCCGAAAAGCTTCCCCTCCTGAATAGGTTTCGTAGGGACGAGAGCCGCGGGTATCACCAATAATAATATCTAAAGTATCGATTAACTTTTGTCGCTGTTTCTTCGTACCTTTACCGCTTTTTTGGGTTAAAAACTGCACATGAAATTGATTACCGGTTAAGCGAGCTAAGATATGATTAGTTTGTGCTTCCAACTCTGGTAAAACATTCTCAATCATCAGAGTTTGTAAACCATTTTTGCCAAAAGCTATGGCTAACTCTCTATAAACTGTATATTGTTTTTTAACTTTAGCTAAATCGCTTTCTTTTTCTATCAGTTGTTTACCTAAAGTTTCCAGTTGATGTAACTTCTCCTCAACCCGACCTTTTTGGGAGAGCAATCCATCAATTATCTGTCTTCGCTGTTGAATATTAGTCGATAACACGGCTATTTCTTGGCGATAGTCAGTCAAAGTACCAATCTTTTGACTAATATTTGCTAACTCCTGATTCAGCTTCTGGCGATCCTCATTTCGCAGCTGTAATCTTTGCTCAATGTCAGCAATTTTAGCAGCTATTTCTGGATAATTTTTTTCTGCTTGTTGCCAATCTTGATACTGTAATCTTACTCCCTGTAATTGTCGGATCAGATTTTGAATATTCTGATGTTCACTGCGATCATAATTTAAGTTTTGAATAAACTTTTCTAAGCGTTCAATTTCCTGTTTAAGTGGGGAATTTTGACCTAGTTCTCGTTTCTCCTGTTCTAGTCTAGCTAGTTGATTAATTAAATTAGGTTTCTCGGCATTGATATTAGCTAAACGACGGTTTGCTTGCTTAAGTTCTGATTCTTGAATTTCTGCCCAACGCCATCTTTTTTCTTCTCCTCTGACTAAAGCATGACTTTGTTCATCATAGTTTAATAGGGCGATTTCTTGATTGACAATTTGCAATTCTTGCTGTAATTCTAGGGCATAATTGCCACTGCTTAAAAGTGCTTCTAACTGGACAAGTATCTCCTCGGTTTTCTCTAGTTCTATTTCCTTTTCTTCAATAGTTTCTAACTTGACTTCCAACTGCACATATTTTTGTTGTAGATTCGATCTTACTGGCAATTCTTGTTTAATTTGGGCTAATTCCTCCCGTAAACGTTTTAAATCTCGATCGCAGTCTGCCATCCCTTCCTGTAGGGACCAGATTTGCTCTTGAATTTGTTCTTGATGTTGATGGGTTTTCCTGATTACCTGATGACGGTGATGACTGTCTAAATTCTGTTCACACAAAGGACAAACCGAATCGGGAATATTTAATTTTTCCAATTTATCAGTTAACTCTAAAAGTTGTTCTTCATATCTTTTCTGCTGCTCCAATAAACTTTTTTTATCCACCTGTTTGAGGGTTTCCTTTTCTTCCACTCGTTCACAATAGGTTTGTTTTTTATCTAGTTCCTTAATTCGTTTGGCTAAATTGAGAGCTTCCTCTCTTAGCAGAGGAATCCGAGCGATTTCTGTCTCTAATTGTTGCCGATTTCTTTGCAGTTGTTCTCGACGAGCATTAATCCTGGCTTTTTCCCGTTCCAACTGCATATTTAGATCAGCTTTTCGGCTATTTAAAGGAGCATATTTTAAAGCTAATCTATCCAATTCCTGAAGACGTTGACGATGATAATTTAATTTCTCTAATCCTGCTTGAATATCCCCCCCTTGCTCGATAATTTTCTGAGTTTCTTGTTCCTGTCTTTCCAATTCTTCTAAACGAGCGCTCGTTTGTTGGATGGGAAGGGTAAATTCGTTAATTTTTTGCTGTAATTTCTGTTCTAATTGTTGTTTATCATACTGGGCCTGTTGCCAAGCTTGTAATTGACTTGACAAACTGGCCTCTTTCTGGTCTAAATTGATTAGGCGCTCGTGGGCCGTAATGATTTCATTTTTGCGATGAAGAATAGTCCTAATTTGATTTAATTGATTGTCTAGACTAACTTTTTCCCGGTCTAATCTCTCGATTTCTGCTAATAAAGCTCGCTCCTGTTCTCTTTGCCACTGCAGCTGTTTTTCCCAATTCTGACGCTGATTTTCTTCCCCCTGTAGTTGCTGTAAACGCCGATTATTTACCTCTTGTGCTTGATTAATTTGGTCAATTTGGGTGCTTAACTCTTGCAGCTGTTGCTGATAAGAATTTTTCTCCTGAAGACGGAGTTTGATAGTTTCTACTTGCTGCTCGATCTGGAGGTACTGTCCATCAAATTGTTTCGATATATCCTTGGCTTTATTTGCTAAAATTTCATAGCGATCGAGTTGTAATAATTCTGCTAAAATCTGTTTACGACCACTGGGAGGCTGTTTCATAAACTCGTCCGCTTGTCCCTGTCGTAAATAAGCAGAATTAATGAAAGTTTTATGGTCTATTTTTAGATAAGTATTAATCTGTGCTTGGGTATCTTTAATACTTTTACCCGATAAAGGACGAAAACTTTGATCATTAATCACCTGAAAATCTAAACCAGAAGCTTTCCCCCCCCGGTGACGACTACGGATAATTTTATAGATTTCTCCCCCATAACTAAACTCGAAATCTACCCGCGCATAATCGCTGCCCGCATGAATCACATCATCACCAATCGAGACGCGACTTTCCCCCCAAATTGCCCAAGTAATTGCTTCGAGTAAAGAGGATTTTCCTGCACCATTGGCACCACAAATACAGGCAGTATGTAATCCGCGAAAATCTAGCACTGCCTCGCGATAACTGAGAAAATTTTTTAGGGTTAATTGTAGGGGAATCATAAGCTGGGGAAGTGGGGAAGTGGGGAAGTGGGGAAGTGGGGAAGTGGGGAAGTGGGGAAGTGGGGAAGTGGGGGAGTGGGGAGATTTTTCAGTTATCAGTAAGCAGTAATCAGTGGGGAAGTGGGGAAGTGGGGAAGTGGGGAAGTT
>NZ_JADBVE010000337.1:0-5391 GCF_020245285.1 Microcystis sp. M31BS1 | reverse complement strand
TGACTTCGTTTCTCAGGAATTGAGAGCGGCCGAAGACCCGGAATTTGAAACCTTCTACACTAAAAATATTCTGCTTAACGAAGGTCTGAGAGCTTGGATGGCTCCCCAAGACCAACCCCACGAAAACTTTATCTTCCCTGAGGAGGTTCTCCCGCGTGGTAACGCTCTCTAATATCCCTACCGCTACCGGTCGTGACCAAAGTTCCACCGGCTTCGCTTGGTGGTCCGGTAACGCTCGTCTTATCAACCTCTCCGGTAAACTGCTCGGCGCTCACGTCGCCCACGCTGGTTTAATCGTTTTCTGGGCCGGGGCAATGACCCTGTTTGAAACCGCCCACTTTATCCCCGAAAAACCGATGTACGAACAGGGTTTAATCCTGCTTCCCCACTTAGCTACCCTCGGTTTTGGGGTCGGTCCGGGTGGTGAAGTAGTCGATACCTTCCCCTACTTCGTCGCTGGTGTTCTGCACTTAATTTCTTCGGCTGTACTCGGTTTTGGTGGTATCTACCACGCTATCCGCGGACCGGAAACCCTAGAGGAATACTCTAATTTCTTCGGTTACGACTGGAAAGACAAAAACCAAATGACCAACATCATCGGTTATCACCTGATTCTCTTGGGTTGTGGTGCGCTGTTGTTGGTATTTAAAGCCATGTTCTTTGGCGGTGTCTATGATACCTGGGCCCCTGGTGGCGGTGACGTCCGCATCATCACCAATCCTACCCTCAACCCCGCAGTTATCTTTGGTTATCTGACCAAAGCTCCCTTCGGTGGCGAAGGCTGGATTATCAGCGTCAACAATATGGAAGATATCATCGGCGGTCACATCTGGATTGGCTTAATCTGTATCGCTGGCGGTATCTGGCACATTCTCACCAAACCTTTTGCTTGGGCGCGCCGCGCTTTCATCTGGTCTGGAGAAGCCTATCTGTCCTACAGCTTGGGCGCTCTTTCCATGATGGGCTTTATCGCCGCCGTTTACGTTTGGTTTAACAACACCGCCTATCCCAGTGAATTCTACGGTCCGACCGGTATGGAAGCTTCCCAAGCTCAAGCTTTCACCTTCTTGGTGCGTGACCAACGCTTAGGTGCTAACGTCGCTTCTGCCCAAGGCCCCACTGGTCTAGGTAAGTACCTGATGCGCTCTCCCACTGGTGAAATCATCTTCGGTGGTGAAACCATGCGTTTCTGGGATTTCCGCGGTCCCTGGTTAGAACCCCTCCGCGGTCCTAACGGTTTAGACCTCGACAAAATCAGAAATGACGTACAACCCTGGCAAGTACGCCGCGCGGCTGAATACATGACCCACGCTCCTTTAGGTTCCTTGAACTCTGTGGGTGGGGTTATCACTGACGTTAACTCGTTTAACTATGTGTCTCCTCGCGCTTGGTTGGCTACCTCTCACTTCACCCTCGCCTTCTTCTTCCTGATTGGACACCTCTGGCACGCTGGACGCGCTCGCGCCGCCGCCGCCGGTTTCGAGAAAGGAATTGACCGCGAGACTGAACCCGCATTGGCAATGCCTGACCTCGACTAATTTTCCTTAGTTCGATGGCAGCGGCTCCCGTCTAGTTGGCGGGAGCCTTTTTGTTGTTAATTTGCATGAGTAGAAAACGGGTTTCTCCGAGAAACCCGTTTTCTGTGCGTTACTCAACGGATTTAGTATCAGACGCGGCTAAAATACTCTCTAAAGCCGATAATAATCGTTGATTTTCTGCCGGTAAACGGACAGCGACCCGAAAATAATTGCTGCCCAATTCGCGGAAACTGAGACAATCGCGGATGAAAATTCGATGGTATTTTAATAAAGCTTCCTGTAGGGGTAAACAGGAAGATTGAGATTGTACTAAGAGGAAGTTAGCGGCACTGGTTTGGGGCTGTAATTGCGGAAAATTAGCTAATCCCTGCCATAAATCCTCGCGGGCTGCCGTTAACCAGTCCCAAGTTTGTTGTTGAAAATCCCTATCTTCAATTGCTGCAATAGCGGCAACCACAGCCAAGTTATTCACCGACCAAGGATCGCGCCATTTTTGCCATTGTAACAGGCGATCGGGATGGGCGAGGACGTATCCTAGACGTAAACCGGGGAGACTGTAAAATTTAGTTAGGGAACGCAAAATCACGAGATTGGGATATTCCGGCAACAGAGATATTAAACTCTCCTGTTGTTGGGGGGGTAAAAAATCCATAAAAGCTTCATCCACTACCACCAAACCAAATTGCGATAGATAGGGACGAATGGCCGCCACCGTCCAGAGTTTCCCCGTGGGATTGTGGGGATTATTGAGTAATAAGCCTTGTTTTTCGGGATTAACCGGCTTTAAACTGGTTAAATTCAGGGAATGTTGGCAGATTTTACCACCAAAACTTTTTAAGGCCCGTTCGTAATCATTAAAAGCGGGTTTTAGTACATAAACACTATCAAATGAGGCCAATTCTCGACCGGCCCAGGTTAATAACTCAGCCGCACCATTGCCCGGGAGAATCCAATCTGGTCCGATATTGTGCCATTGACCGAGGGCAGAACGCAACTGCCAATACGCGGGGTCAGGATAACGAGTCAGACTGGTTAAATGGCTTTTAATAGCGGTTAGGGCGCTTTCCGGCGGACCGAGGGGGTTGATACTGGCAGAAAAATCGAGAATAGAGGAAACCGGACAGCCAGCAATTGCGGCCGCCCAGTCAAGATTACCACCATGTTTAGGTCTAGGCAAAAGACTTACAGCGAACGAAACTCAACAGTAATTATTCCTTATCCGGAGCCACTCTGTCTTTAAACAGTTTACCCGCCGAGAAAGCCGGGACGCGAGTGGCCGGAATCTCCATCTTATCGCCGGTTTTTGGGTTGCGTCCTTCCCGGGCCTGACGTTCCCGGGCCTCGAAGGAACCGAATCCTACTAGGGTTACTTTGTCCCCCTCAGAAACCGCTTCGATAATGGTTTCGATGGCGGCAGTGAGAACAGCATCTGCTTGTTTTTTGGTGACAGAGGCTTTGAGAGCGATTTGATCGATTAATTCACCTTTATTCATGCGCTAACTCCTTTTTTTGCGGTTTTTCTGAGTTTAGGGTGGTTGTCAGTAGTTTATTATGGTTCCCCTGTTGAGGACTCGCCAGGATCGAGATCACTAAATAATGCCTCAAATCCTCATTGGCTATATATTCCACTGCATTATTCTAAGCGGGAATTGTCTCGATCGGAATCGCTGAAACCTTTAATTTATCTAGATTTCCCCCCAATTCCCCGCCAGGGGAGAGAAAAAAGGGAACAAGCGAGAGATTTACAGCGATATAAGCTAATAAAAAGAGATTAGATGGCGAAATTGCCGATAAATATTCTCTAAAAGCGATAGGCATCCTAACTTCCCAAAAATCGTTCATCGGTTCTCTCAAAGATTTTTGACTAATTTTGCCCCCAAAAACGTTAAAAAAGTTTACCAAAGCAATTTCTGCCCAAAAATTAAGGTTCGGGACCAGGAGATATTGGCTAGAATTGGAACTTATGATCGTTAAAAATATTCAAAAAAGCAGGATTTAACTGGAAAGTTTGCTATCATTATCTATTCAGCGACAAACTCGCATGGTGATTTACTGCTATCCCCTAGCCGATCTAGGTCAAAGCTTAAGACGTTCTTTTATTGTGACTTTTTTGGCAGTAATCGCCATTCTTGGCGGTGTGATTCCCGAATTTTCTTGGACGACGGAGGTGGTTAGTTTTCAGTCTTCCGCTTATACTCAAGATTTTACGGCTGACCAAATCAAACGTTATGCCAAAGCAGTTTTGTGGATCGAAACCGAAAGAAAAGAAGCTTATCAGGCAATTTCGCAAATTTTAGGGAAAAGTCCCCCAGCAATTACCTGTAACCAACGGGAAAGCTTTAATAATCTTCCAGCTAATGCCCAAAGAATTGCCGTAGATTATTGTAATAAATCAAAAAAGATTGTCCAAGATAATGGCTTCACCGCCGCTCAATTTAACGCCATTACTAACCGGATTAGTAGCGATGATAACTTGAGACGACAGGTGCAAAATGAGATGATTCGTCTGCAGCGGGAAAATAAATAGAAAAAGTTCCTCAGTTTTTCGGGTCAAGTTGGAGTCAGGGCTACAATAAGAATGTTTTTTCCCATTGACCAATATCATGTTAACTTTTACCGAGCGCTTACCCCCCCGTCATACCGCTAGTCCACCTCCCCCAGAAACGGTAGTTTTTAGCCTTCTACTTACGGCCGAAGAACGCACCCGCAGCCGTTATCGTCTCGACAGTCCCGAGGGTTTTTCCCTCTGTTTTCGTTTACCCCGCGGCACCATTCTACAGGATCGCGATTTCCTGCGGGGAGAAAACGGCGAAATTGTTCAAATTATCGCTAAACCAGAACCAGTTATCACTATTACCGCCCCTTCAACCGATTTACTCCTCAAAGCGGCCTATCACCTCGGTAATCGTCATGTAGCCCTAGAAATTAATCCCGATTACCTGCGTCTGGCCCCCGATTCTGTCCTACAAGCAATGTTAGAAGGTTTGGGATTAACTGTAACTGAAGAAATCGCCCCCTTTAACCCCGAAATCGGCGCTTATCAGCATTATCATGACTTGGAAGAGGCAAAAAAGGGATAGTTAGCTAATCTTGCCCAATGCTCTTTCTGATTTAGAGTAAGCAAAAATCAAACTCGGTTTCGACTTACCTCTTTTCGTACCATAAATTGTAGTTTTTGGCCATTATCTTAACAAAATTTAACTGACAAGAAAACAGTAACTTTTTAACAGCCTCTACGGGATATTTTCTTAATCAAGAGGCTCTCATTCTGCTAGTTTCTAGAATTTTAATCGGCCTCGGTGAATTGATTAATTATCAAAGTAAAAATCGAACTACGAGGAATGAATAACCATGGTACTTTCATAACTAGCACCAACGGCTGTAACCCCTGTCCTGTCTGATTTATCCACACCCACTGAGGTTAAAAAATTCCCTGCTCAAAACAATGACCTAATCTATTTTTGTGAACTAGATTCGGCTCTTCTCGACTTTGTGTGATAATTTTTGCTTATGTAAGGTTAAATGCTTACTGGGCAAGACTTTTAGGACTATTTTGAAAGAAGAAACTATCAGTATAGACCTCGTTTACACACAGAAACCAGAAGAGCCTAGATTCTAGTAACAAACTGAATCATTGAACCGCAAGAAGTTTATACAACTCTCGACGGACAAATTTATCTAAGTCAAAAATGTTAGGATTTTTCAACTATTATGGCTCTTCGGTTTGTGTTATGCAATGGACGGGGGTTATAAGGGATGGAACCCTTATAGAGAAAGGCATTTAGCGATTTTTGTCAATTGTTTTTTATCTAGAGCGAACTAATCAATTAAGTCTCTTGCCAGATAAGGATTT
>NZ_JADBVE010000336.1:0-7467 GCF_020245285.1 Microcystis sp. M31BS1 | reverse complement strand
CCAAGCTTTTCTGGTCGGAACCCCCTAAGCCGAGTTTTCAAGGTGCTGCGCCGTCCACTTGGTTTTCGAGACTGGCCTTTTAATTCTAACGTAAAGCCAACCTAGAACGGCGGGGTTTCAGACCCAAAATTTCCGATGACGGGAAAGTTAACAAATTGAGGACAAGAATCAGCATTCTTGACTATAGAATTCCACTCCCCGACCATCACCCCGGGGAATTAGGCTCTGTTCAAAAAATTGCTGACAGCGATTTTCAGCATCAGCGACGAGAACTTTGGCAAAATGACCGTTTTCGAGAACTTCTTGCCTCGGACGTTGTTCGTAGGCATAGATAATCAAAATATCTCCGGGTTGACAGAGCAGAGCCGCACCACCGTTGGGGCAAATTTCCCCAGTTTGGCCGGGAAAAACGTAGGTGGAAAAGCGCTTACCATTGCTAAGATTGACCACATCCACCTCTTCAAGCGGCAAAATACCGACCCGCTCAATCAATTCTCGATCGATAGTGATACTGCCGACATAATCGACGTTAGCCTCGCTGACGCGCACTCGATGGAGTTTGGCGTGCATTAATCGAATTGTTCCCATGTATTTTGTCCTATTTCCCCCAATTACCTCAATTATTATGCTCTCCCAGTGGGAATGTTTACTCAAAAATCTCGGTCAATGGCAAGGTTCTTTTACCCGTCTGTCTCCCCAAGGCGACTTGATCGAAGATACCCCGACTTTGGTATCTTTGCAAGGCATTAATAATAATCGATCAATTCGTCAATTGGTCCGCCGTCTCTACAGCGATCGAGCGCCGGAAGATTTAATTTTAGAGTATAGTTCTCTCCATCAGGGTATTCTATTTAGCCAGACGGGAGCTTTTTGCCAAGGTTCTCTATATTTTAGTAGTTTTTCCTCACAATTCGGAGCAGAATTTGGCTTAATCTCTGGGGAAAGACGATTAAGAATCGTCCAGTTATTTAATGAACGCTGTGAGTTCGATCGCTTGACTTTAATTCGGGAAAAGTTAGTTGATTCTCAGTCACCCGAAAGACCGATGTTAACGGTGGAGCAATTACTGGGTCAATGGCGAGGACAAGCAGTGACAACGGGACGGGATTTTTATAATTCTGCTGCCTATTCTACCCATATATCGATCGAGCGTCAGGGGGATAATTATCTCTCGCAAACTTTGACTTTTGGTGATAATCAAATCACTTCTAGCGCTCGTATCGAGGGACAAAGATTGTTGTTTGAAAATGGTCCGCTGCCGATTCAAATACTGTTGCTGCCCGATGGAGCCTCCTGTAATACACCTCTGAAAATTACTGCCGGTCATCCTTTTGTTTTAGAGGTGGGTTGGTTACTTTCTCCTACTCAAAGACAGCGCTTAATTCGTTCTTATGATGATAAGGGAGAATGGACGGGTATTACTCTGGTAACGGAGGAAAAAGAAAGCTATTAGCCGTCAGCCCTCGGCTAGATTGATAATAAAAAGGAAATTGACTAATTACACTGAAAAATATCGGGTTTCTCCTAAAGATGAATTATAAGTAAGTAGTTATAATTAAATTGAAGATAGATTTTGCCTCAGATCCCCCCTGCCCCCCTTGATAAGGGGGGTGCCGATCCCCCCTTAGTCCCCCCCTTAATCCCCCCTTAATAAGGGGGGCATCTGATAATTTTTAACGACTACCTACTTAACTGGATTTGGCATCGTCTCCTTGCTCGGAGACTTCCCAAAACAACAACTTTGTACTTCACCAATAAGATAACTGCTCTCAGAAGCTGAATGCTAAGGGCTGCTTTATATAAGCAAAATTTATCAAAATCCCAATATACTTGAGAAGATTTAAATTTACATTCCTTAATCTTTACTTTTCTTAAAAAATAATTGAGAAAAATTCCTATTTGTCAACGAGATTGCAATAGTTACAGCCTGCTGCTAAAATATAATAATTGGGTTACTCTGTGCATTTTTAGTCTTTGTGCCTTGAAACCCTTACCCAGTCTAGGATGACTAATTCGTCCCCAGGAAAAACTTGCCAATTGCTCCTCTGACGAAAAAGATCTTTTGCCAAAAATATGTGTACTTATGTTAAAACGAAAAAGTTTTTTTGACAAAATGTACCAGATGTGCTGCGAGGAAAGTATCCAGATTAGCTAATGGGGGTGGGAAACTGTTAACTATCTAGGGTTTGCGGCAAAAAGTTTGTTGGTGGGTGTGGGGTGTGGTGCGAACCACAAAGACACGAAGGACACAAAGATTGAGCGCTCCCATATAAGTTAAGTAGTCGTGCAAAATTAATTTCCTAGTCGAGACTCCGAGACTCCGAGACTCCGAGACGGGATACAGCTATTAGGGATCGGATTTGAGTTTTCAGTTCACTGTTTCCTCACATCAGAAGTCTGACGGAGTAGTGGCTTAGATGTGTAATTAATTGTGCTTAGATACTTAAACACACCAAGAATAAGAGAGCCTGCTCCCTGCTCCGCTGCTTCCCTATACCTTTTAAACAGGATGTAGTATTAAGTAGTCATGCAAAATTAATTACCTGCCCGATCGAGCTAAAACCCTTACGGGGCAATGATCGTCATGTGTAAATAATTTTGCCTAGGTACTTACTGGTTAGGATGAGAGAAGCTCGAGTTTTGAACGGTCGATCGAAGGACTAATATCTTTAACCAAAAAGTAAATTATGGAGAATTTCTAAACGCAGGTCATCTTCACGAACAATAGCACCATAATAATTTTTTTTATTCTCTAGCCAGAGTAATTCAAACTCGATCGCCTTGGGCAAAGCTAAACTAAAATTATCCAAAGCTTGGGGACAATTAAAGATAACTTTGCGCGTCTCGAAGCGGTCAAAATGTCCTTGGCAGAACATTTTGAAAAACGGTAAAGAATCTAGTGACACCCCACCCCCAATAGCCACAGTCAAACCGGCAGCCTTAGCTTTTTTTGCCAAAGGTAAAGCCAGATCCAAAACTTGCTCGCTATTGACATCCCGGCGAGTTAATCCCAAAGAACAGGCTAAATCCATCCGTCCGATGACGATACCATCGAGAGATTTTATCTCTGGAATCGCTAACATTTCCTGAAAATTCTCACAGGCAGTAATCGTTTCAATATTAACCAATAACTCCACATCTTCCACCCCTTGATCAGCTAAAACCCTCCTAGCTGCCCGCAGATATTTTTGTAAAGCGTAGCCTGTTTCTACCATGGGAGCAATCAAGCGATCGACTCCTAAATTAACCGCATCAAAGATATCTCTGATCGCTTCGCAACCGGCGATTTTCAGATTAAAATCCACCCCCGCTTGCAGACTAATTTCTTTCAACCGCATCGCTTCCGTCAGTCGGGTTCCTTCCGTCTCGAATTCCGCTTTTACCCCTGAAACATGGTGATCTTCCCTGAGTTCTCTTAACAGTTCCACCATTTTTTTTTCTAAGGAATTCATGATTTTAATCGTTCACAATCGGTAACTGCTAGAGGATCCTTGTTAATTATAGCCGATCCGCGAAAAGCCGATAGCTGAGGACTAAGAGACCATAAAAATACCCTAAACAAGGGGACAAGAGCGACAAAATACTGGCATAATGAGCAAGGCCGTCTGATTTTTTTCTGGCCACATCCTTTCTATACTACATTCGTAATATAAGTAATTCTCTAGTTAGACTATGCGAACTCACTACTGTGGCGACCTTAGCGCGATCGAAATTGAAAAAAGTGTCACCCTCTTCGGTTGGGTCGATCGCCGTCGCGATCACGGTGGCGTTATTTTTATTGATCTACGGGATCGCAGTGGTATTGTCCAGATCGTCAGTGATCCCCAACGAACTCCCGCTTCCTACCCCATCGCTGAAACCGTCAGAAACGAGTATGTCATCAAGGTGACGGGAACAGTCAGTCAACGTCCCCCCGAATCCCTTAACCCCCGCATTGCCACCGGAGAAATTGAAATTTATGCCAGTAGCATCGAGATTCTCAACGGGGTTACTAAACAACTGCCTTTTGTCGTCTCCAGTTCCGAAAGTGAATCGGTACGGGAAGATGTGCGCTTGCGATACCGCTATCTAGACCTACGCCGGGAGCGTATGAGTCAGAATTTACAACTACGTCACCAAGTTGTCAAGGAAATGCGCCGTTTTCTCGAAGATGAACAGCATTTTATCGAAGTGGAAACACCAATTTTAACTCGATCAACTCCCGAAGGAGCGCGGGATTATCTGGTTCCTTCCCGTGTCAACCCCGGCCAATGGTACGCTTTACCCCAATCACCGCAATTATTTAAGCAATTATTAATGGTGTCGGGAATGGATCGCTACTATCAAATCGCTCGCTGTTTCCGGGATGAAGATCTGCGTGCTGATCGTCAACCGGAATTTACTCAGTTGGATATGGAGATGAGTTTTCTCTCCTTAAGCGAGATTTTAGCCCTGAATGAGGCTTTAATCGCTCATATCTTCAAAAAAGTCAAAAATATCGATATAAGCCTGCCCCTGCCCCGTTTAACCTATGCTGAGGCTATGGATCGCTATGGGGTCGATCGCCCCGATACTCGTTTTGGCTTGGAATTGGTCAATGTGGCGGAGATTTTTGCCGATTCGGGATTTAAGGTGTTTTCAGGTGCGATCGCTAGTGGTGGGACGGTGAAAGTTTTACCGATTCCCAACGGTAACGAGGCGATTTCTAACGTCAGAATCAAACCGGGTGGGGATTTATTCAAAGAAGCCACCGATGCGGGTGCGAAGGGAATCGCCTACATCCGCGTGCGCGAGGACTACGATTTTGATACCATCGGTGCGATTAAAGATAACCTGACAGAGGCACAAAAACAGGCTTTAATCGAGAAGACTGGCGCAAAACCGGGGCATCTGCTCTTATTTGGGGCAGGAGATACCGATACAGTCAATAAATCCCTATCCCGCCTACGCTTAGTTTTAGGGGAACAATTGGGATTAATTGATCCCGAGAAAATCAACCTCCTCTGGGTGACGGATTTCCCGATGTTTGAATACAACGCCGAGGAAAAACGCCTAGAAGCATTGCATCACCCCTTTACTGCCCCTAATCCCGAAGATTTAGACGATCTAGCCCAGGCTCGCGCCCTAGCCTACGATATGATTTTTAATGGTATTGAAATCGGTGGCGGCAGTTTGCGGATCTATCAACGGGAAGTACAGGAAAAAGTCTTCGCTACCATCGGTCTATCCCCAGAGGAAGCCTATAATAAATTCGGCTTTTTGTTAGAAGCTTTTGAATACGGAACCCCTCCCCACGGTGGCATCGCCTACGGTTTAGATCGCTTGGTGATGTTGTTAGCAGGAGAAGAATCAATTCGCGATGTGATTGCTTTCCCGAAAACCCAGCAAGCTAGTTGTTTACTCACTTCTGCACCTTCAACAGTGGCAGCGAAGCAATTAAAAGAATTATCCGTTGCTTCTACCTACAAACCGCCATCCTAAGATTAGGGTGGGCAATGCCCACCTAATTTTTGCAAGTCTGTTGACACCATGCTCTTAAATTCTTTTCTGCCCTCACTTCATCCTCTTTAGCAGTGGCTAAAAATTCCTAGAGTTTAGTTTTGGGAACTAGGGGAAAAGTGCAGGGTAAGCGCATCTTAACAATCCTTGACAATTGTTAAGCAAAAATCGACCAAATGGGTCGAGTTCGCCCCCTACAAAATCGACCCGCCTAAGGGCGGGAAAGAAAAGAAAAAATAGGGAATGAGGGTAAAAGGGGAAAAAGGAAAAAGGGTTAGAGAGTTCTCCCGAAAATGCAGACTACCCGAAAACCGTAATTGTTGATGCGGTTGACGCGGCGGAAGTAGTAGTCGTAGCGAATCGCGGAACGGCAGTAATTCGGATTGTAGCCCCAGGAACCGCCCCGCAGAGGAGAACGATTATCATTACCATTTTCTATCCAGACACTGCCATCCGTCGGCGCACCGTCATAGTTATCGTGCCAAGTATCGGCGCACCACTCCCGGACATTGCCGTGCATATCGTACAGTCCAAAGGCGTTTGGGGGAAATTGTCCCACGGGAGTTGTTTCGCTTCGATATTCTCCGTTCGGTTCATCGGCGTAGGTATTAGTGGCATTGTAGTTAGCCAATTCCCCCGTAATGGTTTCCCCAAAGTAAAACGGGGTGGTGGTTCCAGCACGACAAGCGTATTCCCATTCCGCTTCACTCGGTAGTCGGTATTCCCGAACCGTTAGTTTTGATAATCTCGCACAGAACTCGATCGCATCGTACCAGTTGACTTGTTCCATGGGACGGCGATCGCTATGGGGACGGTATTTAAAATAGGCTGGGTTGAGATCAAGGTCTTGTTTAACTTTTAAATCCGTGCGAGAGGCGATCGCTTTCCACTGAGCCTGGGTGATGGGATATTTACCCATAAAGAAGGGTGGGACATTTACTTCATGTTGTGGTCTTTCCCTTCTAAATCCTTCCCAATTAAATTTTTTCACCAGTCTTTCGATTTCCTCATCTTCTGTTCCCATCAGGAAAGTTCCCCCCGGAATGGCGACCATTTCTAAGGTGATGCCTTTGCCCAGATCTTCCCTGAAATATTGGGACTGTTTCGACTCTTTTCTAATTTGCTCACCCTTCGCATTTACTCCCACCACCTCAAAGTTAAATACTGATAACAGTTGTTTTGGCTCTTCTGGTTCAAGCTTGAATTGATAGGTAATTGCTCTTTCTAGTTGCTCAAATCCGTCTTCTTCCCAATAATCAAGCCAGTGGAGGTCTCGCAGATTCAAGCCAACTTCTGCAAGTCGCAGATCAGGAATTTCGCATTCTTCTAACCTCATGGGAATAAAAAAAATTGTCCCCAGTAGCATCTGTCCCAAGGTATCAAGTGCAATCCTCAACTCCCGTTGGATGTATCCCTGTTTATTAGCCGATTTCGCTGACAGACAGGCGAGAAAAATCTGACTAGCTTTAATCGCCTTCGGAATTTCATCTCGCCAAATTTGACCCGGAATCAGGTCTTTTTTATCTAACCAAGGTTTATATCCCGCTTGCTTAAGGCGGTCATGCAGTGCCAAAACTGCTGGTTTGTCCTCACTAGCGTGAGCTAGGAAAATTTGGATCTCTGACTTTTTCATCGGAAATTTTGGGTCTGAAACCCCGCCGTTCTAGGTTGGCTTTACCGTCAAATATTAGCACATTTACACGATATATGCTAGAATGCGGGATATGGAAAAGCTATCGCTACCGATTTTACCCCACACCAACACAAGAGTCGCTATTGCGGCGCACATTGGGCTGTGTAAGATTAGTTTACAACAAAGCTCTCCACGAACGAACACAAGCTTGGTACGAAAGACAAGAAAGAGTAGGCTACGCTCAAACTTCTTCAATGTTGACCGATTGGAAAAAACAAGAAGAATTAAACTTTCTCAATGAAGTTAGCTGTGTACCTTTACAACAAGGGTTAAGACATTTACAAACAGCTTTCACT
>NZ_JADBVE010000335.1:0-15805 GCF_020245285.1 Microcystis sp. M31BS1 | reverse complement strand
TTCTCGGCTGGTGAGAGAGAGTCTATCTTTCTCTAAAAAAATGGAGAATCACGTTGGGGAACCCTTTGGTATTTTATCCATGACTACAATGCACAGCAAAGCAAAGGATTAAGCCGCCATCACTACTACCGAATCACCACCAAAAAATTTAAAGCACAACAGATCGGTTTAACGGGAGAACTAGAAATCCAAATTCCCAAATCTATTAGTCGTTTACGAATCCAAGGATCGGGAAGTCGTTTTGTTCATGGTGGCGCAAGTTTACAGGAAATTATTATTCCCATTGTTAAAGTTAATAAAAAAAGACGAGGGGATCTTTCTACCGTGGAAGTGGAAATTATTCGTAACTCTACCTCAACCATTACATCAGGGCAACTAGCTGTTACTTTTTATCAACAAAAACCCGTCACCGATAAAGTTCAACCTCGTAGGCTAAAAGCTGGCATCTATACCCCCATAGGAGAGTTAATTTCTGATCTCCACGAACTGACTTTTGATTCCCCATCGGAAAATCCAAGAGAGCGAGAATTTCCAGTAAGATTTATCCTAACCAGTCAAGGGAATAATATCAATAATCAAGAGGTATTATTACGATTAGAAGAAAAACTGACCAATACTTCCCATTTTACAGAATATAAATCTGTTTCCTATCCCATCCGTCGTTCCTTTACCGGTGATTTTGATTTTTAAGTACCCACACCCCACACCCCACACCCCACGGGAGCATTTTTGGCGATTAATCCTGTTCCTCTAGCCATTTTTGCCAGATATCCGGACGACGTTCCTTCGTGCGCTCCAGTTGTTGTTGATAGCGCCAATCGGCGATATCCTGATGATTACCCGATCGCAAAACCGGCGGCACTTGCCAACCGCGAAAGACCGGCGGCCGGGTATATTGGGGATAATCCAATAAACCTGCCTCAAAACTCTCCAATTTCAACGATTCTGCTTTACCTACCGTCCCGGGTAACAACCGCGTCACCCCGTTAATAATGGCTAAAGCCGGGATTTCCCCACAAGTTAGGACAAAATCCCCTAAAGATACCTCTCTAGTCACCAAATGCTCACAAACCCGCTCATCTACTCCTTCATAATGCCCACAGATGAGAATTAACTGCTGATAACTACTGGCCCAGGTTTTCAGTAAAGCTTGATTGAGAGGTTCCCCCTGGGGAGTCATCAGCACGATCTCCCGGGGTGGTAAAATTGCTAAAGACTCGATCGCCTCAAAAATTGGCTCTGGTTTTAATAACATTCCTACACCACCACCGTAGGGTTCATCATCGACACGACGGTGTTTATCATGGGCAAAATCCCGAAGATTGACCAAATTTACCCTAGCGATGTCGCGTTCGAGAGCTTTTGCCAACAACCCCGACTGCAGCGGTGAAGTAAAAAAATCGGGAAAGAGAGTAATAATGTCAAACTGCACGGGGAAAATTAAGGCCTAGACTGGGATAGTGTTTAATGTATCATTTTGTCACGGTTCGATCGGTTAAAATCTTGCTAATTTTGCGCCAGTCTATCTCGATAACATGATAGACTATGCTGTACTGTCTAGGGTTTTTTCTGGCTCTAGCTTGAGTGATCGAAGTCTAGCCTAGACTAAAAGTTAACTAACAGTCCGTCATTGCCAGTGGATCGAAGAAAATTGCTAAAATCGCCTCTACTATTGCTTGATGTCCCGAAAAATATTCCTAAACCGCATTTTTTTCCGTCAACCGCTCAGGGAAAATAACATCAAGATACCTGTACATCTTCCCGAAAAACCTTCCATCCCTAAAAATGTCTATTCGTTCAGTGACATGATCATCGAGCTAGAAACCCAACACCACCAAAATCCTACCCCCGTATCTCTCAAAACGGCGATTTTAGTCATTGGAGGTGCCGAGGATAAAGTCCACGGTAAAGAGATACTGCATACCTTTTGGAATCGCGCTGGGGGTAGCGAAGCAGTGATCGCTATTGTTCCCTCCGCTTCCAGAGAACCAGTTTTAATCGGCGATCGCTATCAGAAGATTTTCGAGGAAATGGGGGCAAAATACGTCAAAGTTATCGATATTCGCGATCGTGTGCAGGGAGAAGATGCCCAATTCCAAGCCTACATCGAAGAGTGTACAGGTGTATTTATGACCGGAGGCGACCAGCTGCGTTTATGCGGTTTGCTCTCCGATACTCCCCTGATGGAAAGAATCAGACAAAGAGTGCAACAGGGAGAACTAACCCTGGCCGGAACTAGCGCCGGGGCCGCCGTTATGGGTCATCACATGATTGCTGGGGGCAGCAGCGGGGAAGCACCCAATCGGGCCCTAGTGGACATGGCCATGGGATTAGGTCTCATTCCTGAAGTTATTGTCGATCAACACTTCCACAATCGCAATCGCATGGCCCGGTTAATGAGCGCTATCTCTGGTTATCCCGAACGTTTAGGAATTGGCATCGATGAGGATACCTGCGCTATGTTTGAACGGGATGGCATGATGACAGTAATCGGCTGCGGTACAGTGACGGTAATTGATGCTAGGGAAATGTCCCACACCAACCACCATCACGTCACCGCAAACGAACCCCTGAGTCTGCATAACCTGCGGGTACATATTCTTGCCTACGGTGATGGCTATCATCTCAAAAAACAGCAAGTGATCCCTAAATTGGCGTAAAAAAACTCCTGAAAAACTGTTCACGATGAACAGTTTACCCATCTCGGAAAACCAGACAATAAAGAACGGCTTCTTTGTGCTTCTCAACAGCGAACACCAGCTACATCATGAAAATTCTCAGAACCCAAACCCTGCGCGGTCCCAACTACTGGAGTATTCGTCGCGACAAGCTCATTGTTATGCGTCTGGATCTCGAAGATCTCGCAGAGAAGCCATCGAATGAAATCCCCGGCTTTTACGAGGGATTAATCGACGTTCTCCCCAGTTTAGTCGAACATTACTGCTCCCCCGGTTATCGCGGCGGTTTCTTTGAACGAGTCCGCACTGGCACTTATATGGGCCATATTATCGAACATATCGCCCTAGAATTGCAGGAATTGGCGGGAACTCCCGTCGGGTTTGGTCGCACTAGAAGCACCTCCACCCCCGGAGTCTATAACGTGGTGTTTGAGTACGTTGACGAGCAAGCGGGACGTTATGCGGGTCGGGCTGCCGTGCGTTTGTGTCAATCGATTGTCGATACGGGAACCTATCCTAAGGAAGAATTGGCCCAGGATTTAGCCGATTTACGCGATTTATGCAATAATGCCTCCCTCGGTCCGAGTACCGAAACTATCGTCAAAGAAGCACAAGCTAGAAATATTCCCTGGTTACTCCTGAGCGCTCGTGCCATGGTGCAATTGGGCTATGGTGTTCACCAAAAGCGCATTCAAGCCACTTTAAGCAGTTTTTCGGGGATTTTAGCCGTTGAGTTGGCCTGTGACAAGGAAGGCACGAAAACTATCCTCAAGGATGGTGGGATTCCCGTCCCCCGGGGTACGGTGATTCAATACTTGGATGAGTTGTCAGCGGCAATCGAGGAAGTGGGAGGATTTCCCATCGTGATTAAACCCCTCGATGGCAACCACGGCCGGGGCATCAGCATCGATGTTAAAACTCAACAGGAAGCAGAGGAAGCCTATGATCTAGCCAGTGCCGCCTCGAAAACTCGCAGCGTGATCGTAGAAAGGTACTATAAAGGCAGTGATCACCGAATTTTAGTCATAAACGGCAAAGTCGCCGCCGTGGCCGAACGGATTCCCGCTCACGTCGTCGGTGATGGGCGCTCAACTATAGAAGAATTAATCGAAATTACTAATCAAGATCCCAACCGGGGTGACGGTCATGCCAACGTTTTAACTAAAATAACTATTGACAAAACCGCCCTTAATGTGCTAGAGAAACAGGGCTATGAATTAACCAGCATTTTAGCCCAGGGAGAGATCGCCTATCTGCGGGCCACGGCTAATTTAAGCACCGGCGGCATCGCCGTGGATCGTACCGACGAAATTCACCCCGAAAACGTCTGGATCGCCCAAAGAGTGGCAAAATTAATCGGTTTGGACATTGCCGGGATCGATGTGGTCACAGAGGATATCCGCAAACCCCTGAAAGAAGTGGACGGGGTAATCGTAGAAGTCAACGCCGCCCCCGGTTTTCGGATGCACGTCGCCCCCAGTCGCGGTTTACCCCGCAATATCGCCGCTCCAGTTATCGATATGTTATTCCCCCCCGGGACTCCCAGTCGCGTGCCAATTCTGGCAATTACGGGAACTAACGGCAAAACCACCACTAGCCGCTTAATCTCTCATATTTGCCGGCAAACGGGGAAAGTAGTCGGATTTACCACGACGGACGGCGTATATATCGATGATTATCTGGTAGAAAAGGGCGATAACACCGGTCCCTACAGTGCCAGTATGATTTTGAAGGATCCCACAGTAGAGATTGCTGTGTTGGAAACGGCCCGGGGTGGTATCCTGCGATCGGGTTTAGCCTTTAATCAGTGCGATGTGGGGGTGGTGTTAAATGTGGCCGCCGACCATTTGGGTATCGGTGATATCGACACCATCGAACAAATGGCGAAGGTAAAAAGCGTTGTGGCCGAGGTGGTTAGCGCCGAGGGTTACGCGGTTTTAAATGCCGATGACCCCTTGACCGTTAGTATGGCCGAAAAAGTCAAGGGAAGAGTCGCTTATTTTTCCATGAGTCCCGATAACCCGATTATTCACGACCATATCCGTCGCGGTGGCATGGCCGCCATTTATGAGAATGGCTATCTGTCGATTCTAGAGGGAGAATGGACGCTGAGAATCGAGGAAGCAGTCAATATTCCCGTGACTATGCAGGGAATGGCTCCTTTTATGATTGCTAACGCCTTGGCCGCCTGTTTAGCCACTTTTGTGCAGGGTATCGATATCGAGTTAATTCGCCAAGGGGTGCGGACTTTTAAACCTTCCGTGGCCCAGACCCCCGGCAGGATGAACCTGTTTGACTTGGGACACCATCACGCTTTAATCGATTATGCCCATAATCCCGCCGGATACGAAGCCGTCGGCGGTTTTGTCGGCAATTGGTCCGGGGAAAAAGTCGGCGTGGTTGGGGGACCGGGCGATCGACGTGATGATGATTTAATTTTACTAGGGAAATTATCGGCCCAAATGTTCGATCGAATTATTGTTAAGGAAGATAACGATACTCGCGGTCGCCGCCGGGGGGAAGTGGCCGATTTAATTCTCCGGGGAATTAGCCAAGAAAATCCCAGTTTGCGGCCAGAAGTTATTCTCGATGAAACGGAAGCTTTAGAGAAGGCTTTAAGCACGGTTTCTGAGGGTGGTTTAGTGGTAATTTTCCCCGAAAGTGTCACCCAGGCGATCGATTTGATCGAAAAACATCGACCCCTGACCGATAATCAGGGTTAGAAGTTAGGAAAAATAGCTAGAAAATAAAGTAGTGCCAATTGTTACTGAGTACGATGGTTTAATCAAAATCAGCCGAAATCCCTATTATGAGACTCGGCTCGGTTCCGCTTATTTGGGTAATAGCCTGACACTGATGGGGAAGTTGCCGGATGAGAGTGTCGATTTGATTTGTACTTCCCCACCTTTTGCCTTAGTAAGAAAAAAAGAATATGGCAATGTGGACGCTGATGATTATGTTGAATGGTTTAAAATATTTGCTGGTGAATTTTATCGTATTCTCAAGCCCAAAGGCTCCCTAGTTATAGATATTGGTGGTAGTTGGCTTAAAGGTTTTCCCGTGCGCTCTCTGTATCATTTCGAGTTAGTTATAGAACTTTGTAAACCGAGATTAGAAGGTGGACTAGGTTTTTTTCTCGCCCAAGAACTTTTTTGGTATAATCCAGCCAAACTTCCTACCCCCGCAGAATGGGTGACAGTCAGGAGGGAACGAGTCAAGGATGCTGTCAATACCGTTTGGTGGTTATCGAAGGAGCCGCACCCGAAAGCAAATAATAAGAGAGTTTTACGGCCTTATAGCGAGGCAATGAAAAACCTGATTAAAAATGGCTATGAGGCAAAACTGCGCCCGTCAGGACATGATATTTCCACTAAATTTCAGAATGACCGAGGAGGAGCTATTCCCCCAAATATTATTACTGATTCTATTCAGGAAAGAGGCGCGTCTATAGGTAGTCCAGTCCTGGGAGAGTTCAACTGGATTTTAGAGAATGATTTAGGGCAGCCAGTAAATGTTATATCTGCTTCTAACACGGCATCTAATGATTACTATCAAAGAAGATGTAAGGAAGAAGGGGTGAAACCCCATCCTGCTAGATTTCCGCAAGCTTTACCCGAATTTGTTATTAGTCTCTGTACTGAGCCTGGTGATTTAGTTCTCGATCCTTTTGCCGGTTCAAACATGACAGGACGAGTAGCTGAAACCCTTGAGCGTCGTTGGTTAGCCTTTGAATTAAATGAAGATTATATGATAGCGTCGCAGTTTCGATTTGAACAAGATGCTCCTTTAGTCGTAGCTCCGATAAAAGATAGAAAAACTCTGAAAGCACGAGCCTTAGAACTGGCTAAGGATTGTTCTGACAAAAGCTTGACCATGGCTACTCAAAAACCTTTTGTTCAGTTAGATTTGTTTCCTGCCAGCGATAATAGTATGACAGACAAAAAAATCATCAGATTTACCTACGGCGACCAGTTTTCTCCTAAGCAATTTCAAGTATCTGAATTAGTACAACTTTGTTCTGATTGTCTTCCCGAACGTCGGGTGATTCAGGATGAGATTGCTAAACGTTATTATGCCGGTCATTCCAGCCAAAATGCTCTCCAGAAAGGAGAGAATCATGGCAAACTTGCCATGAATACATTTCTTTCCCTTCGTGCATATAAGTTGGTTGAATCAATTGATGGTGATGATTGGCAGTATCGACTCACGGATATCGCTAATGAAATATTAGACAATCAACAAGATAGTGAGACAGTTTTCACAATTTTTGCTCGCCATATTCTTGTTAACCTAACTGGAATGTCCCTAATAAAAGCGATAGAAGCGATTAATAGCAGGGGAGATAAACCCCAGCTAGAAATCATCGCTTACGAACTTCAAGAAATGGGGTATTCACTCTCGACCAATTGTACTTATGTTAGTACCATGAGACAATGGTTACAAGAAGCTAAAGTCCTGGAGAAAAGTTATGAGATTAACTGGGATCGAGTCTATGATCTATTGGAACTCGATCAAGACTATATTGACGAGCTTTATACTCTTAGTTCCGAACAAAAATATTTTTTACTGGCTATGCTTCAGATGGCGATTACTGAGCTAACCGAGTGGAATAAAATTACCAGATACGCCACCAGTGTTTATAAAATACGATTCCCCTCGAAATCTTTTGTTCAGGATATTATTCAACCTTTAGTAAAAGTCGGCTTAATTGCAACTGAGAAAACGACTGGTGGACGAGGAGCGAAACCTAATCTTGTCAAGCTGACCGAGAAATCACAGCTAGAACTGTTATCTAGATTATTACAATCTATATCCGATATTACAGAAATCTCCCAAACTGAGCTAAATCGAAGTTTTGAAGATGTTGTTAATGACCTAGATAATCCCGATAAACATATTAAAGGTAAAGCTCTTGAACTGCTGGCGATTTGGATGATTCGTCTAACCAGTCTTAGATTCACAAAATGGCGGAAAAGAGACTATGAAACTGGACAGGGTGAAGTAGATGTTCTGGCAGCATCAGACCGCTTTGTTTATCATCGTTGGCAAATTCAGTGTAAAAATACAAAGCGAGTAGATGTAGAAGTATTAGCCAAAGAAGTTGGTATGACCTTCGTAACAGGGTCTGACGTAGTTATGATTGTGACTACTGGTGAATTTACTAGAGACGCTTTTCAGTATGCTTATCGAATGATGGAAGTATCGAGATACTATATGGTGTTGATACAAAAAGAAGACATTGATGCAATTAAACAAGATAGAACCAATATTATCAAAATTCTTGATCGTCGTGCAAGGCGTGTGTTCGCCAAGAAAGAGTTGGGCTTAACTGATGATACAATTGATGAGATAGAAATTGAAGATAATTCACTGGCAGAGTCATTGGAAGTCTCCGGAGAGGAATAAAATTCCAGAAAATATTCAGCTTGGCATCAGTTAACGATTTTTAAAAGCTTCGATCGCCGCCGGCAAAGTATAGCTATCTCACCATTGAGATAACTGCTGTAGCTACAGGTCGATCGCTAACTGTTTACTCTCATCTTAACCAAATTCTTAAATCTTACTGAAATCGTCTAAAACTGACTGAAAGTGTCGGCTAATTTATCAGCAATTCCCTCGATCCAAATTTCATCTTGTTTAGTATAACTGCGCGGCGCATTGGCGGCCAAAATTAACACCCCTTCCTTACCGATGGGTTGACAGATTAAGCCTTGGGTGTTTTCTGGCAAATAGTCAAACTCGATTTTAGCGGGATATAAATTTAAATTAACTAAATAAACGGCTTTACCGGTTTCTAAAACTCTTTTGATAATATTACTAACTTTAACTTCAGAATTCTGGCTTAAGATACCGCGACGTAATAAAACTTTTCCCTGATAATAAACGATCAGAGATTTTGTCACGGTGTTAGTTAAAAGTAAATGGGAAGCCCAAGCAAGCTCAATTTTAACCTGTTCTGGCAAATCTGGGGCAAATTCCAGACCTTCGCGCCCGATTAATTCCACAGCATCCGGTAAGCGGGGTTGAACTCTTTGCCAGATTAAACCCACCAAAATTAAAACCCCACTCAAAATCACTCCCATCACATCGGAACGCGCTTGCGATGGGGTTAAATCGGCAGTGGCAAAACGATTAAACATTAATACCGTACCCCCGACGATGCCGGCGAACAGGGGTAACAGTCTTAAAATACGATTGGGATCAGCTGGTGCCATAGCTGAGAACTATTCCTCGTCTAGTTCTAAAATCCGCTGGAAAAGATAGCCTGTACCTCTAGCGGTGAGAATTAACTCAGGATTGCTGGGATCATCCTCTAATTTGGCTCGTAAACGGGAAATATGCACATCTACCACCCGCGTATCCACATGACGTTCGGGGGTATAACCCCAAACTTCCTGAAGGATTTCCGAGCGGGAAAAAGCTTCTCCCGATCGACTGACCAATAATTCCAGTAAACTAAATTCCATACCAGTCAGACGGATGCGTTCATCCCCCTTATAAACTTGGCGTTTATTGGTATCGATTTTAATGGAACCAATATGAATCACACCGGAACTAGGAATCCCCGGAGCGCCATTTTTCTCTACCCGACGCAACACCGAACGAATCCGCGCCTCGAGTTCTTTGGGAGAAAAAGGTTTAACTACATAGTCATCCGCGCCCAATTCTAGCCCGGTAATTCGATCGGCCACATCGCCCAAAGCGGTTAACATAATGATAGGAATATCCGATTCTTTGCGGAGTTCCTGACAGACACCGTAACCGTCTAATTTCGGCATCATCACATCCAAAACCACTAAATCGGGTTCGGCGGTGCGGAAGGTTTCTAAAGCTTCCTCTCCGTCGGCGGCGGTGACGACTTCATAACCAATCATCGACAAACGAGTCTCTAAGATACGACGGATGCTGGCTTCATCATCAACAACGAGAATTTTTTCCTTTTGGTTCTCCAACTGAATTAACACTCCTTAGTTAAATAGTGTGATGAATTTTAAAGTTAAATAACGAGCGTTCCTGTTTATAGAATATCCTTTGGCCGTTATCATTAAGCCTAAATTTCCTATTTTATTTCTTTTATGACAATTATCAATAACTTTAGGGTCTTCCTTCCCCCCTATCATACTTAATTAAATTTGACAAGAGAATTGATCCTCAAACCGCTTTTCTTCAACTTTTCTTAAAAAACATGGCGAAATCGCGAACAATATATATCTGTAGCGCTTGTGGGGCGGAATCTCCCCAATGGTTGGGAAAATGCCCCAGTTGTGACACCTACGGGACGCTAGAAGAACAAGTGATGGCTGGTGGCAATAATCCGGCGGGAAATCGCCCAGGATGGCAAAATAGTCGCCCAAATAACGGCAAAGGACAACGCAACCCGCAACCGCGCATCTCGGTGCGCTTCTCGGAAATTACCCAGTATGAACAGGAACGTTTTCCCTCTGGTTACGGGGAATTCGATCGCGTTCTCGGTGGTGGCATTGTTCCCGGTTCTCTTGTACTAATCGGCGGCGATCCGGGTATCGGCAAATCGACGCTTTTACTGCAAGTTACCAACCAACTCGCCCAAAGATTACCGCGCATCCTCTACGTTTCCGCCGAAGAATCGGGACAACAGATTAAACTGCGGGCTGCCCGTTTGGGGGTGGGAGTGGTTCCCGTGGAGTCGGAAAATAACGGCAATGGCAAGGAGAACAAAGCCTCTGAATCAACCGCAGAACTCGATAATCATCTCTACGTTTTGCCAGAAACCGATTTAGAGGAAATTTTGCGGGAATTAGAATCTCTACGCCCACAGGTGGCGGTAATTGACAGTATTCAAACTCTTTATTTTGGCGCGTTAACTTCCGCACCGGGATCCGTCGCCCAAGTTCGCGAATGTACCTCCGCCTTGATGCAGGTAGCAAAACGGGAGAATATTACTTTATTAATTGTCGGTCATGTGACTAAAGAAGGGGCGATCGCAGGTCCGCGAGTTTTGGAACATTTGGTCGATACGGTGTTATATTTTGAAGGCGATCGCTATGCCTCCCATCGTCTCTTAAGATCCGTGAAAAACCGTTTTGGGGCAACCCATGAGATCGGTATTTTCGAGATGGTGGACCACGGTTTGGTGGAAGTGGAAAACCCCTCAGAATTATTTTTAGGCAATCGCGACGAATTTTCCCCAGGTACGGCGACGGTGGTAGCCTGTGAAGGTACACGCCCGATTGTGGTGGAGTTACAGGCATTAGTTAGCCCCACCAGCTATGCTTCCCCGCGAAGATCGACCACGGGCATAGAATACAACCGATTACAGCAAATTCTCGCCGTTTTAGAAAAGCGCGTCGGCATTCCTTTATCGAAATTAGATGCCTATGTTGCCTCCGCAGGAGGGTTGGGAGTGGAAGAACCGGCGGCGGATCTGGGAGTTGCGATCGCTGTTGTCGCTAGTTTTCGCGATCGAGTCGTGGATCCGCGCACAGTCTTAATCGGGGAAGTGGGATTAGGCGGACAAGTGCGCTTAGTGTCGCAAATGGAACTAAGATTAAAAGAAGCGGCTAAATTGGGCTTTAAACGGGCGATTGTCCCTAGAGGTCAAGTTTATCCCGAAGATGTGGGCTTAGAAATTGTTCCAGTCGGCAAGGTAATCGAGGCAATTGTCGCCGCAATCCCCCCCCAGCAGCGCTTTGGGGAAGATATAGAAGACGAGGAAGGGGAAGGGCAAGAATAACGGTACAATGCTAAAAAAGATTAAATTACTTGGGAGATTTTCACCATGTCTGTGTTAGCTGTTGCTGCTTTAGCGGGTTATCTGATCGTTTTTACCGGAATTGCCCTCGGTCTCTTTTTCGGTCTGCGCTCCGCTAAAATTATCTAGTATATAAACAGGAAAAAAGCTTTAGTGATCGGTTTAACTGGTCACTATTGCCAATTCTAGGGGAAATAAAAAATGACTGTTATTCTAGACTTAAAAACTCTCTACGAAATTGATGATTCTCTCTGGTTAGAAGAAACTATCGAACTGCTCAAGGCTAAAAATTTTGAAGCGCTAGACTTAGAAAACTTGCTCGAGGAGTTAGAAGACTTGGGGAACGAAAAAAGGTTTCGTGTTGCTAGTTTTTTACAGCAAATTATTAGACATTGTTTATTATTACAATTTTGGATAAGCGAGAGAGATTATAATCAGGCTCATTGGCAAGCAGAGATAGTTAGTTTTAAAGATCAACTAAAACGTTATTTAACCACAAATCTTCGTAAATATCTAGAACAGGAATTTGAGCAAATTTACTTTGAGTCCGTGCGATATGTTCGTCAAAAAACCGATAATAAAGTCAACTTTCCCGATACTTGTCCCTACAGTTTAGAAGAACTTCTCGATCCTAATTGGCTACCACCTTACGAATAAAGGAGACGATAATGACTGTTATTCCCGACTTAAAAACTCTCTACGAAATTGATGATTCTCTCTGGTTAGCAGAAACTATAGAACTGCTCAAGGCTAAAAATTTTGACGCTTTAGATTTAGACAATTTAATCGAGGAGTTAGAAGATTTGGGAAACGAAAAAAAGTTTCGTGTTGCCAGTTTATTAGAGCAAATTATTAGACATTGTTTATTATTACAATTGTGGACAGGTGAACGAGAATATAATCAGGATCACTGGGAGTTAGAAATAGTCAACTTTCAAATTCAGCTAAAAAGAGGCTTAACCACCAATCTCCGTAATTATTTACAAAATGAATTAACTAACATTTATGAAGATGCAGTTTTCTTTGTGCGGAAAAAGACAAAGAATAAAGTTATTTTACCTGATACTTGTCCCTACAGTTTAGAAGAACTTCTCGATCCTAATTGGCTACCACCATACGAATAAAGGAGATGATAATGACTGTTATTCCCGACTTAAAAACTCTCTACGAAATTGATGATTCCCTCTGGTTGGAAGAAACTATCGAACTCTTAAAAGCGAAGAGATTTGACGCTTTAGATTTAGATAATTTAATCGAGGAGTTAGAAGATTTGGGTAACGAAAAAAAGTTTCGTGTTGCTAGTTTTTTACAGCAAATTATTCGTCATGCTTTGTTACTGCAATTTTGGACAGGGGAAAGAGAATATAATCAAAGTCATTGGGAATCAGAACTGGTAAATTTTCAAGATCAATTAAATACCTACCTAACGGCAAGTTTACGGAAATATTTAGAACAAGAATTTGATAATATTTATTATAAGGCAATCCGTTATGTGAGAAAA
Source organism: Microcystis sp. M31BS1 (assembly GCF_020245285.1). Classification (NCBI taxonomy): domain Bacteria; kingdom Bacillati; phylum Cyanobacteriota; class Cyanophyceae; order Chroococcales; family Microcystaceae; genus Microcystis; species Microcystis sp. M31BS1. The sequence goes on along the minus strand of NZ_JADBVE010000335.1, from coordinate 2,895 downwards.
AAGACAACAAATCAAGTTACTTTCCCTAATACTTGTCCCTACAGTTTAGAAGAACTTCTCGATCCTAATTGGCTACCACCTTACGAATAAAGGAGACGATAATGACTGTTATTCCCGACTTAAAAACTCTCTACGAGATTGACGATTCTCTCTGGTTAGAAGAAACCATTGAACTCTTGAAGAATAAAAAATATGAAGCTTTAGACTTAGAAAACTTAATCGAGGAGTTAGAAGACTTGGGAAACGAGAAGAAGTTTCGTGTTGCTAGTTTTTTACAGCAAATTATCAGACATTGTTTATTATTACAATTTTGGACAGTCAAGAGAAAATATAATCGTAGTCATTGGCGCTCAGAAATTGTCAATTTCAAAAACCAGATCGATACTTATTTAACTAATAATCTCCGTAATTATCTCACTCAAGAATTACCTCGTATTTACCAGAAAGCCTTAAATTATGTTAGAGAAAAAACCGATAATCAAGTTAGTTTTCCTGGGGAATGTCCCTACAGTTTAGAAAATCTCCTTGATCTCGATTGGTTCCCTCCGGAAAATGAATAAAGGAAAAAACGAAATGCTGAAAAAGTTTCTACGTTGGCTGATTATTGGGGGAACCTTATTTTTTGTTCTCAGTAACCTTAAAAATAACTGGGATAACGTCACCTCAGTTAGAATTGAAAATCATGGCTGGTTATTTCTTTTCTTGGCACTTGTAACCACAGTTATCGCTCAAATTTGGGCAGGATGGGTGTGGACATGGATACTCAAAAGCTATCAACAACCGATTAAAACCTCCACAGGAATTGGGATCTATATGATTACCAATTTAGGAAAATACCTACCCGGTAATATCGGACACTTTTATGCTCGCATTGTGGCAATTAATAAAGCAGGAAGTGATTGGGGAACCGCTAGTTTAAGCGTTTTATTAGAACTTTTATTACTGGTGTGTGCAGCCTTAGCCATAGCAGTTATTGGTAGTGGTTTAGGTTGGATGAAATCTAGCTCAAGTCTAGGGATACAGATATTAGTTTTAGGATTAATTTTAATCGGCATTCATCCCAAATTTTTAAATTATCCTCTCAAAATCCTTAGCCAAAAGAAAAAGATTGCTCAAGAACCTGTTTATCTAACTAAATATCCTCTCGTCCCTCTCTTGGGTGAAACTGGATTTTTATTGTGGCGCGGTGCGGGTTTTATTTTAGCTTGGATGGTGTTAAAAATGATCACACCCGCTCAGATTTTACCCCTCTTAGGAACCTTTAGTTTTGCCTGGTTATTGGGTTTAGTTGTCCCCGGAGCGCCGGGGGGATTAGGAGTTTTTGAAGCCACAGCGATCGCACTTTTAGACACAGAAAAATTTCCCGCCGCTAACGTACTTGTCACCGTTGCTATCTATCGTTTAATTAGCATTCTCTCCGAAGTCATTGCCGCCGGAATCGGGACAAAATTAGTTAAAGATAAAGCCAAGTTTTTTAGTTAGCTTAAGAATATTATTCGGGTGTGTTAGCCCAATGTAACGCACCCAGAAGAAAAGTTTTGATCATTGTTAAGCGAAGATAATTTTCTCAACTCCTATCTATCTCCTGACTTGAAAGAGGGTGTGGGGTGTGGGGTGTAGGGAAGGAAACCTCTTTCATCTGTGGGGGTGAAAAATTTTTCATCGGGACTGACTCCTAAATTCTGATGTAATATTAGGATCAATAATCAGCAAAAATATGGATACTCCCACCTAGAGAGGCCGAAAAAATGACGATTGCCAAAAGCGACGAAACTGCCACCTCTCCGGCACTGATAGAAGAAGATTTCGAGGACTTCTGGGAACCCCCCCCACCCCCCACAGACTTAATTTTTGATGATGGTGAACCCTTGGAAAGCAACCGACACCGCATTGCCATGAATGTCCTGATTCGCTCCCTACAGCAGGGTTATGGCGAACGAGACGACTTCTACACTGGTGGCAATATGTTTATTTATTTCAGCCGCGAACAGGCGAAAAATCGCGATTTTCGCGGGCCAGATTTCTTTGCTGTCCTCAATGTCGATGGTACGAGAGAGCGACAGGGTTGGGTAATTTGGGAAGAAGAGGGACGTTATCCTGATGTTATCGTGGAATTAACCTCTCCTAGTACCGCTAAGACTGATAAAGTGCGAAAAAAGGCAATTTATGAGGGAACCTTCCGCACGCCGGATTATTTCATCTACGATCCTTTTGATGGCAATTCTTTACAAGGATGGCATTTAGGGGCCGACCAACGTTACCATTCTTTAGAACGAAACGAGCGCGGCTGGTTATGGTGCGAAACCTTAGGCTATTGGTTGGGAACTTGGGAGGGTACTATTGACCGAGAAACGGCAATCTGGGCCAGATTTTATGACTCGGAAGGCAATTTAATCCCCTTGCCAGAAGAAGCAGCACAGGAGCGAGCGGCTGCAGCACAAGAGCAATTAAATGCTACTCAGCAAGCTCTGGAAGCGGAAAGACAGCGTTCTCAACGGCTGGCGGCTCGTTTGCAGGAAATGGGGATAGAGCTATAGTATAGCTGTATTTGTTTAGGTGAGGAGGTAAACTACTGGTGTTCCTCCTCGCTTAAAGTCGGTTAATTTCTCCTTTCACGGTGGAGGGTTCCTGCAATCCCAGTCTATTTGAAATCTAGCTCGACACCTGTTTGCTGCTGTGATTACCTTTTGACCAGTGGGTAATTATTGATCAGAGTTTTCTTGGATTCTTCCTTAAACAGTAAACAGTGAACTGAAAACTCAAATCTGATAACTGATAACTGATAACTGATAACTGATAACTGATAACTGATAACTGATAACTGATAACTGATAACTGATAACTGATAACTGATAACTGATAACTGATAACTGATAACTGATAACTGATAACTGA
>NZ_JADBVE010000334.1:0-6699 GCF_020245285.1 Microcystis sp. M31BS1 | reverse complement strand
GCCTATCGGCACCCCCCTTATCAAGGGGGATCCCCCCGCCTATCGGCACCCCCCTTATCAAGGGGGATCCCCCCGCCTATCGGCACCCCCCTTATCAAGGGGGGCAGGGGGGATCGAATCATTGACTAGGGAGATGAGAGTTTTTTTTCAGTAATCAGTGAACTTAAAACTCACATCTGATAACTGATCACTGATTACTGATCACTGATCACTGATCACTGATAACTGATAACTGATAACTGATAACTGATAACTGATAACTGATAACTGATAACTGAAAAGGCCTAACTTTCTGGTTCAGTTTTAGCTTCCGCCGGCGGACCGGGGGGCAAAGCTTCCTCGCTGACGGGTTGAGGATTTTGGCTAGTGGGGGGACTAGCGGGGGAAACCTCCGTCTGATTGAGAGCGGGGGGTTGGGAAGAAGTTTCCGGGGCTTTTTCCTCGATTATCGCTTCTTTGGGCGGTTCTGGCTGGGTTTGGGCTGGATTTGTCCCTGGGGTTGCGGGCGGCTTGACGTTATCCGGTTGGGGACTAACGGCGGGTTGCGGGGTTTGATTAGGACGAAGCGGGGTTTCAATTGCCGGCGTTACGGGAGGGGAGTTACGCGTATTGAGGTTACTACCCTCTGGTGGCGGGGGATTAGCGATCGCACCTCGGCACACTTCCGGGTTAGGGGCAAAACTGACTTGCACACGATAGCTTCTCGACTCACCACTGGGATTTTTTAAACTAATTGATCTCACTTCCCTAGCTGCCTGTTGATTGAAAATCGGGAAGCCAGCACTTTTAATTAACTGGGGTTCACTGCTGAGGCGGCCTTGACCATCCACCGTCACCCCATAAACCGCCGTCCCCGCTAATTGACGGGAACAAGCCGCTGCGGGATAATTACCGGTCAAATTGACGGTAGTTATGCCTCCGCTGCCCTGATTCGGCTGATTTAGTTCATTTAAGGCATTGGGATTAGTTTTTTGGACTCTGGCCAGCCAATCCACCAGATTTCTCCTGGCCTCATCGTTACTGGTATTGCTTTTATCCGCCTCCAGGGAGCGCAAACGTTCCTGCATTTCCCACCTTAATTGTTGACGACGCTGTTCATCAATGGGCGATTGACCATTCGGCTCCGGTGTGCGGGCCAAGGAATTGTTTAATTGTTCCTGTGCCTGTTGCGATGCACTACGGGGCGAATTTCGCAATCTATCTAAAGTTAGATTATCTTGGTAGGGATCGAATTCAGGCCGGAGCTGCTGGTTATTAGTCTCCCTCGGCAGATTATTATTCTCTGGCAGCGTGGGAACAGAAGGAGGACTAGGTAAACTGGGGGTAGAAGTGGGAAAATTGCGAGGAATCGGTAATCTACCCAGAGAGGGAATAGATGCCACGGGAGGAGAATAGATATTGACGGAGGGTAAGGAGGAGAGGGGAGGTAAAGCAGGTAAAGAAGGTAAAGGGGGAAGGGAAGAAACCGAGGGTAAAGGAGGTAACGTGCTGTTATGGATACCATCCATGGGGGGGAGAGGAGGCAAAGAGGAAGAAGACAAATTGGGGTTAGGCAGTTCCGGTATGCTGGATAGGGAGGAGTCAAGACTGGGAAGACGTGACTGCTCTAGAGGGTTCAATTCAATCAGATTGACGTTGCGTAAATCCTTTTTTGGCTCCTGTACTGGATTATTGAGGAAATTAGGTAAGATAATCGCTAAAAGTAGGCCATGAATACCAAGAGAAGCGGCGAACGAGAGATTATTAGAGTTAATTAGTTTATTTTCTTCGGTTTCTAGACCAAAATAGGAGGATGTCATAATCTAGTTAATTGAGCAGAGCCTTGAGGGGGAAAGTTAACTCTATTCTAATCGTCAGGGCGATTTTTTTTCTTGAGGGCGGGGAATTAATTGGTGTCAGTACCCCACCACCCCACACCCCACACCCCACACCCTGTCCCCACGAAAAACTTTTTCAGCAGACCCTACTTAGACTGCGATCGAGCCACAGCTTTTAATTTGGGATATAATTCCGAAGGGTCTAACAAAGGGATAAACTCATCGATTACTGGTTTAAAATTGGCTGGAAAATTCTCCCTAGTTCCATGGCTGTTAGGCGATTTAGGCACTGATTCTAATTCAGGGAATTTGGGTGTTTCTGGGGTTAACTGCGAGAATAATTCCTCCACATCACTCATCCCCTTGCGAGGATCATCAAAAAGAGAAGTTTCTAAGTTTAGTAAAGAATCTTTACTCTTGGCTTCCGCTCGTGGCTCTGGATAAGGCCGCTCAAGGCTGGGAGAAGGTATCTTGACCTGTTCCTGTTGAGGGATAAATACCGTTTTTTTGCCATTTAACTGGGAATCTGGCCAGTTTTTACAAACCAAGCGCTCGAATTCCCCCGTAAAATGAAAGGTAGGATGGCCGCGACGGTGCCAAATTTTGAGGATTTCCTCCACCGAAATGACTTTGTAACGTCCCTGATAGAGTGCCTCTAAAATCGCCATGCGAATCCAATTTAGCGAATAGATGGGCAACCAGCGCTCGATTAATTCTTGCGCTTTATATCCTCTCATTTCAAATCGATATTGGTTGAGTATAGTCGCTATCTGCATGAGGTTGATCTCTGGGTTAATCTCTGCCATAGAATTTACAAAGACAGTGAGCGCAATCGTGATGGCTACTAGGCACTCTATATATTAAGATTCTATTCAGATTTTTCCTAGTGGTTTTTCCCTATTCTCCCCACACTTACCCTTTCGGGTATCTTCGCTCAAGACAAGTTGACTCCCTAAAATCGGGTTCCCTTTTGGTGGCAATTTATCCCCCGCTAACTCCTGTACGGTTTAACGGGACTCCTCTGGCCACCTTAAGATAGTTTTTGTCTTTTCCTTGATTCGGTTGACCCAGTTTACACCTCTTTCTTACCACAACCTGAGTAATTTGTCAATCAAAAAGCAGAATTTCCTCAATCAACCCAGAGGAGATAGAACTATAGCACTACCCTGACAGCCTACCCGATCGAGTTTTTCTGAGTCCCCAGAAATTTTTTGTTAAAATTTGCAACATAACTTAACAATGTGTTACACTTCTTAACATAAGCATACAAAAGGAGCCTCCCCATGACTGCCCGCGGCTACACCACCGAAGAACAAGGAAGACTGAATAATTTTGCTGTTGAACCGAAAATGTACGTTGATAGTTCTAGCAGTCTCGGTTTTACCAAAAACGCTGAAAAACTGAATGGCAGACTAGCTATGATTGGCTTTGTCTCTCTTTTAGCCATTGAATTGTTAACCGGTAAAGGAATTATTGCTTGGATTACCAGTCTCTAAGAATTAACAATCCCGTCGCGCTGTTCGGGGAGTTCAGTCCCCGTCCAGACTGGGTGGTTTAGATACCATAAATGCCCTCAAAAACAGCTTTAGCAGGACCTGTCATGTAAACCCGGTTATCGGTTTGGGACCAGTGAATCTGAAGACAGCCACCGGGCAGTTCCACGGTACAACGGCGATCGCATTTGCCCGTCAACACAGCTGCCACCACCACAGCACAAGCACCAGTCCCACAAGCGAGAGTAATTCCCGCTCCTCTTTCCCAGACACGCATCTTCATATAATCCGGCGCGATTACCTCCACAAACTCCACATTAGTCCGTTGGGGAAAAACCGGATGATGCTCAAATTTTGGCCCGATAGTTTCTAGGGGAATAGAGGCCAGATCATCCACAAAAGTGACGCAGTGGGGATTACCCATACTAACGCAAGTAACTAACCAATCTTTACCCTCCACCTCTAGGGGAACCGCGAGGACTTTTTCTGACCCCTTCACCAAAGTGGTGGGGATTTCACTGCCTAAAAGTTGCGGCGGTCCCATATCAACCGTTACCTGTTCATTGGCTTCTAAACGGGGAATAATCGTTCCTGCTAGAGTATGAATGCGATAGGTGCGGCCAATGGCGTTGTTAGCCTCTAAACGGGCGATAAATTGGGCTAGACAGCGAATACCGTTACCACACATTTCTGGTTCCGAACCATCAGAGTTAAAAATTCTCATGGTGTAGTCGGTTGCTGCTTGGCCGGGAAGCGCAAAAATCACGCCATCGGCACCGATGCCAAAATGTCGATCACACATAGCCACGGCCATTTCCGCTGTGATCAGGGGTTCGGGACTGTGACGGTTATCTATCAAAATAAAATCATTGCCCAGGCCTTGATATTTGGTAAAGGGGATTTTCATGGTCAATAAAAGCTGCTCAACAGGAATAATAGAGGATGAACACCTCATCGATAAACTCATTATGTCTCAATTTGATCCTGGTCTGCCGAGTATTAAACAAGTACAGAGCTATATTCAAGAGAAACGGGAAGTAGAAATTAAGTTAAGCACCGATGATCTGCTCGTTGGTCGCATCCTTTGGCAAGATGCTAACTGTCTATACCTAGTCGATCACTACGATAAACCCACTTTAATTTGGCAACAGTCTCTAGTTTATTTAAGACCTAAAGCCTAGGAGGAAATTGGCGATATTTGTCCGTGGGATGCGTCCCGGACGCATCAAAAATTCAGTAGCAAGCAGATAGCTTTTGAGCAAATGTAAGGTCAGTTGGGGTTAAGGAGATTTGGCCATGAATTTTAGCAAATAATCAGGTGGGATGGCGAGGATAGCATCAGAATTTCAGTGGCTGGAAAATTTGGGTTAAATTGCCCAATCAAGAAAGTCAGAGAGTCCAGCAGAGCGATCGCCATCTAATTTCAGATATGGATTGCCGCTTGTCTGCTAACAATTCAGTCCACTGCTGTACATAACCTGTTATACTCTTGGGCAAAACGAATCCACCGCCATTGTTATGCTGGAAAATCAGGTCGGGGCAGATGCCGTCGCCAATGAGCAGATACCTACTCTAGAATTATCGATCATCATGCCCTGTCTCAACGAGGCGGAAACCCTTGCCACCTGTATCGGCAAAGCGCGAGATTATCTGGAACAACACAAAATTGCGGGAGAGGTGCTAATCGCCGATAATGGCAGTAGCGATGGTTCCCAAGAAATTGCCACTAATTCAGGGGCGCGGGTGGTTCCTATCCCAGAAAGGGGACTATGATTATGAGGGATTTGAATATATGAGGACAGTTTATCTCTATTCGATATAGTAGTTACTATCGTGTAAAACAAGTTATTGCCAAAGTAATCTAAATTATGATTAATGTACTTCAAAAGAGTTTTTACAAATTTTGTTCTTTACTATCTAGTCAACAATTTCGACGATTTTTTATTTTTGGTTTAACCTGTAATATTATTTATACTTTTTCCATATATTTATTAACTGAAAAAATCAAATTTCATTACATTGCATCGGTAGTTATTGCTCTAATTTATACAAGTTTTCTTGGGTTTTGCCTAAATAAGTTTTATACTTTTAATACAAGTATAAAAATGTTTTTCCCAGAATTGATAAAGTACTATAATGTCATGTTTTCTGGCTTATTAATTAACGTGGCTTGGATGTTTATTTTGGTAGAAGTATTTAAACTATGGTACATGGCATCGGTAGTAATTGTGAGTGCAGGTTTAATGTTTTATAATTTTTTCTTGCACAAACACTGGAGTTTTCGTGGTTTAAATAAGCATAAAAAAGACCATAAGAGCAGATAGTTTTGGTTCTTCGTTACTTGGTATGGTTCGATAGGGGGGCATAAATCGACTAAATCCTTATCTGGCAAAAGACTTAATTGATTAGTTCGCTCTAGAGCAAAAACAATTGACAAAAATCGCTCAATGCCTTTCTATATAAGGGTTCCATCCCTGATAACCCCCGTCCATTGCATAACACAAACCGAAGAGCCATAGTTTTCCTTGTTATTAGTAGATCAATTTCGACGTTATTTAATTGAGTTAAGTGCATTAAATATTATGCCCAAAAAACAATTATTGACGAGAATATTTTGCGAAGATATAAACAAATTATTCTTTGCTTGTGGGATTTTATCAATTATCATTAAGTACCTAGGCAAAATTATTTACACATGACGATCATTGCCCCGTAAGGGTTTTAGCTCGATCGGGCAGGTAATTAATTTTGCATGACTACTTATTAAGTTTTTTTTAATCAGAAACAGTGAAGTTTTAGGGCATCCAAGAGATTCCTTGCTCTATACGTTAATGGCAGATCAGAATATTTGGTTTCCTACTAATAAAGCTAAGGCAATAATTGATTATATGCCAGGATATCCGATATTTATAATGGTTTCTAATTTTCTGAATTTTTATCTAAGAATTAGTCATGAGATTTTTTACACTATTTCTAATATATTATTAGTTTTTAGTTTTAGATGACTAAAAATTCCTCGATATATCTGCTTAGTTGTTTTTGCAATTTTAACTTTTCATATAACAACTTTTATGGTTTTCAATACTATTGTAACTGAAACAATAGCCATTAGCTTATATCATATCCTTTTGGCTTTAACCATCATAACTGTTATGTCAGAAAATTTAGCGAAGAAACTAATATTTTCTGTCCTTGGTGGATTGTGTTTAGGAATAATATTCATTACCCGTCCAGAGCAGATAGTAGACCTCTTGCAAATTAATTATATGTTATAATGATGGGTTAACTAATTTTCCCCAAAAAATTAGTTAACCAGTACATTAGTCCTGAATGAAAACTTGAAGTTTAACTTTTAACTCAAAACTCTTTAGATATGCTTTAATTTGGTT
>NZ_JADBVE010000333.1:0-11504 GCF_020245285.1 Microcystis sp. M31BS1 | reverse complement strand
ATGAAAACTTTTCTGACTTTTCTTCAGCCATTTATGAATGTTTGAATGATGCCCATCTGAAACATAAAAAAGAACTGGATTCCTTGCTGACTCTACGATTTCAGAAGTTTAATAAATCTCAGATTATGAACGTCTAAAGTCTACATAAGTAGAAAGGCACAATGGTGGTGATGGTGGTGATTCGGTAGTAGTAATGGCGGCTTAATCCGGCTCTTCGTTACTTGTTATGGTTCGATAGGGGGGCATAAATCGACTAAATCCTTATCTGGCAAAAGATTTAATTGATTAGTTCGCTCTAGATCGAAAACAATTGACAAAAATCAGCAAATGTCTTTCTCTATAAGGGTTTTATCCCTTATAACTCCTGTCCATTGCATAACACAAACCGAAGAACCAGTTAACGCACCTTTTGAGTGGAATACTAGAAACCCTTCTGCGGTAATTATGGCCAAATTGAGGGGGTGTTTAACTGATGGAAGTAGGATAGAGGAGGGTGCGGAACCGCAGGAAGCGGTATGATTAATAAGTACCTAGGCAAAATTATTTACACATGACGATCATTGCCCCGTAAGGGTTTTAGCTCGATCGGGCAGGTAATTAATTTTGCATGACTACTTAGTTAGTCCAGGAATTTTTAGAGAGAATGAAGACCTTAGAAGAAACTATTGCACAGGCTATGGATTGCCAAGATAAGTCAATCTTACCTTTTCTTCCATATATTTTACAGGACTTCTGGGAAATAGGCTCTTCTGCAAATTCTATTCTTAAAATTGTCAAAGCACATACAAATAATTATTCTGAATTAAATGTACTAGATCTAGGCTGCGGCAAAGGTGCAGTCTCGATAAAATTGTCAATTGAACTGGATTGCTACTGCCTCGGAATCGATGCAATACCAGAATTTATTGAAATCGCTAATAAAAAAGCTAGAGAAGAAGCAATTACTTCAAGGTGTAAATTTATTTCAGGAGACGCACGAGAAATAATCAAGACATTAAACCAATTTAATCTAATTATCCTCGGCTCGATCGGTCCTGTATTTGGAAATTATTTTCAAACTATGACTATCTTAAAAAAAAATCTGACAAAAGATGGTCTAATTATCTTGGATGATGGATATTTTGAAGATGATCAACCCTATAAGCATGAATTTATAATCAAAAAAAGTATGCTGTTAAAACAAATCGAGAAAGCTGGCATGAAATTAATAAAAGAATATACAGAAACTGAAATAAATCAAAATGATGAGTATGAAATGCAGTTTAATTATCTTAAGCAAAGATGCCAAGAATTAGCGGTACAATATCCAGACAAAAAATATTTATTTGATCATTATATTGAAAAACAAAGAGCCGAGTATAACAATCTAGAAAATATAATTACTTGTGCAACAATGGTAATTCAAAATAAATAATTTTGGACTAACATCGCCTTCAGTCTGACCCCGCATCATCAGTTGATTGCGATGCCGAAGGCACTGCCAAAAACTCGATGACCGGTTCGAGAAGGCTGGACTCGGCTAAAGTAGGATGGAGGTTCTGAATCGTTTGTATTCTTTCAGGTTAACCCCCCCCCTTCTTTTCTGATACCGATGAGGTTAATTATCATCGGTCAAGCGTCAAAACATCTAGGCTTTGCCTTGATCCCAGTAATGTAAACTTTGATTATAGAGAAAGACTTCTAGCTCCGATCCGATGTTACATTAATAATTGAAGCTAAAAAAAAAGGTTCTTCCTTACTTGGTATGGTTCGATAGGGTGGCATAACGACGATAACAGCGATCGACCTGAACGCTCATATTTCCTAGAGTAGAGAACAAGGGAGTTAGGCAATTGCAACTAAGGTTCAATGCTTCTCCAACCAGTCCCAAGTAGTGGGGGGAAATACCTGAGAATCGATAAACTGATCGCTGTTTGCGGGTGATGCTAGGCGTTGGACAAAAGCGAGATTATAGAAGGGATTATGGAAACTTGGACGCGATCAATTGACATCGAGGAGATAGCAAAACGCCATGGGTCTCCTCTCTACATACTGAACGTCGGTCAGCTTCGTCGGAACCTGTCCCACTTTGTGGAGCTTGTCGGCAGTCCATCTCAGGTTGCCTACCCGATCAAGGCTAATCCGTCGATGGCGATTCTGAATGAACTGGCATCCCTGGGATGCTCCGCAGACTGCTCTTCTAAATATGAAGTTGAGTTGGCCCTTTCTTGCGGATTCCCGTTGAATCGGATCACATACAACAGTCCGGCGCCCGACCACCAGCTAATGGTAGATCTCCTCGATGGAGGCTCAACAGTAGTTGCTGACTCCCAAGCTATATTAGATGACCTTCAACATAAGCTTTATGGCAAGGATTGGAGTGGGAACTTGCTGGTTCGAGTTAACCCAGAAAAACCGGTGGAGTATTTCCACAATACTGATTGGCAGGATCTGGTTTCTCACGCCTCGCCTAACAGTAAGTTTGGCATCCCATCCGAGGAATTGCCAGATGCTCTGGCCAGTTGCAAACTACCTATAGCTGGTTTGCATATCCATATTGGAACTCAGATGGATAATGTATCGGCATTTAATAATTCGGTTCAGTTTATTCATCATTTGAAAAACTTAATCGAAGCCAGCTCGAATCATTGCATGAGAAAACTAAATCTTGGCGGTGGGTTTGGCATTGACTTCCATGACGGGCAACAGTTTCCAACAATCCCAGAGTACACAGAAGCATTAAAGAAACACTTGTTACCCGGTATTGAGTACATAGTCGAGCCTGGACACGCACTGGTTGGTAATGCCGTCGCCTTGTTGACTCGTATCCGCGAGCTTAAGCAGATGCGGGGCAGACGTTGGGCTATTGTTGATGTTGGCTCCGACCAGCTAATCAAGGTGACTCTCCTCTCATGGAGCCACCAAATTATTGATCGCAATCATCGCACCCTGCCTACTCAAGGGAACGATGCTATTGGAGGGCCACTTTGTTTTGCCGGCGATATATTGCTACCATCGACCAATTTAGAAGGCCAGAGTCCTGGGGATCCATTGTTAATCCAACACGCAGGAGCATATTGCTATTCAGTAAGCAATCACTTTAATGGGTTTCACGGGCCCGGGCATATAACCATAGATGAAATGGGTCAAATAGAAACGGCTTACGCTGCTGAGGACGTATTTGCCGATCACAGTTTCTTGGGATTTTCCAGGCCGACGCACCCCCCTTCAGAAGTGCTAGATCATGAAATTGATCTCGATATCATTGAAAGACTAAGCAGTGACTATCTCAAGCAGGGAGAATCTTCAGATGGCTACGCATTTACCAGAGTCCAACTCATAGCGCCAAGAACTTTGCAGTTCATGGTGAAGGCGAAGAGTTCTTTAGGGGCGATATCAATCCCATTCGCCGTCCGCATCGCCTCGGATGCCACAATCATTTCAGCTTTGTATCTTGTCGGCAAACAGGCCAAAGATGTTTCAGTTTGGGGAACAAGAACATATTTGAAGTCAGACACGATAATTCGTACCAGCCAGCCATTGAGACTGGTTGTATATATAGCGCCCAAATCAAGCCTCCCTGTGGATAAGCATACTACTCACCTATCTCACTGGGACCTCGGCAACGGGAAGTTTAAGGGATCGTTCCGATTCACTTTATAAAGTTCTTTTCGTTGCCTTGCTCACGATATTTACACAAGCAGCTCGGCACTGTGTTTCTATGATGCCATCAACTTTTAGCTATCACCTTGAGGGTGGGAGCTTTTTCTTGCTTTAGCGGCAGTTTGTCTTTTTCCCTAGCGGTGATTGCTTCTTTGGTCTGTTGAGTTAGTTAATTCTTCTGCGCTTTCTTTGACTACTGTTGAGGTCACTGCTGCCATAATTTTTGAATAATAAGAGTTATGGTCGGTCAAGCGTCAAAACATCTAAGCTTTTCCTTGACCCCAGCAATGTAAAGTTTAATTAAGAGAAAGACTTCTAGCTCCGATCCGATGTTATATTAATAATTGAGGCTAGAGAGAAAAGCCTCCCTGACAGATCAACTGGCAAGGTTATAAGGTCAAGTTCACAAAGGAGTAAACCCTGTTAAAGTTACATTCTGTCTCGATAACGACGATAACAGCGACCGACCTGAACGCTCATATTTCCTAGAGTAGAGAACAAGGGAGTTAGGCAATTGCAACTAAGGTTCAATGCTTCTCCAACCAGTCTCAAGTTATGAGGGGAAATACCTGAGAATCGGTAAACTGGTCGCTGTTATTGTTTGTCAACACAAGTAATTGATAATTGCAGTCGCTCTCCTTTGATGAGATAATAGAAAGTCTTCTGTTCAAAAGGATATCGATAGGATGCGACTCTCTCAACAGCTTTTTGTCACCCTCCGGGAAGATCCGGCCGAGGCGGAAATCCCCAGTCATAAATGCTTGGTGCGTGCCGGTTACATTCGTCGCATTGGCAGCGGCATTTACGCCTATTTACCCCTGATGTGGCGGGTTTTACAGAAAGTCTCCCAGATAGTCCGGGAAGAAATGAACAAAGCCGGCGCCCAAGAATGTTTACTTCCCCAACTGCAACCGGCGGAACTCTGGCAAGAATCAGGCCGTTGGGACACCTACACAAAAGCAGAAGGGATTATGTTTGCCCTGACGGACCGGCAAAACCGGGAGTTAGGATTAGGACCGACTCATGAAGAAGTAATTACTGCCGTCGCTCGTGATTTAATTCGTTCCTATCGACAATTACCAGTTAATTTATATCAAATTCAAACTAAATTTCGCGATGAAATTCGCCCTCGTTTTGGTTTAATGCGGGGACGAGAATTTATTATGAAAGATGCCTATTCTTTCAATCTCGACGAGGAATGTTTAAAGAAAACCTATCAAGCGATGGATATAGCTTACCGCAATATTTTCCGCCGTTGTGGGTTAGCTTTTCGGGCAGTAGAAGCCGATTCTGGAGCGATTGGCGGTTCCGCATCCCAAGAATTTATGGTCTTAGCTGATGCTGGAGAAGATGAGGTTTTATTTACCGCCGATGAAAAGTATGCGGCTAATGTGGAAAAAGCCGTTTCTTTGCCGGCAGATAAAGTGGCTTCTCCCTTTAAAAAGTTGGCTAAAAAAGAGACTCCTAACACCAACACGATCGAAAGTTTAGCTAAATTTCTCGATTGTTCTGCCACCGCTATCGTCAAAAATGTTCTCTACGAAGTGGTGTATGATAGCGGCATAACTGTTTTAGTTTTACTGCATATTCGCGGTGATCAAGAGGTTAACGAAGTTAAACTACAAAATGAATTAGTTAGACAGGCGAGCCGTTACAATGCTAAAACAATTTTGGCTTTAAAAATACCCGATGCTGCCGCTCAACAGCAATGGGCAACTAAACCTTTACCTTTAGGTTATATTGCTCCTGACTTAGAAGATAATTTGCTCAAAAAAGCCAGCGATATCGCTCCTCAGTTTTTACGCATAGCAGACAACACAGTGACAGACTTAGAAAACTTTATCACCGGTGCTAATGAAACTGGGTTTCATGTAGTGGGAGCTAATTGGGGTCAAGATTTTATCTTACCGGAATTAATCGTCGATCTACGCAAAGCCCGGGTAGGTGATCGAGCTATTCATGATCCTAATCAAACCTTGCAAAGTGCCAGAGGAATTGAAGTCGGTCATATCTTCCAATTGGGCTATAAATATTCTCAAGCCATGAATGCTTTTTATACTAATGAAGCGGGCGAATCTACCCCCATTTGTATGGGTTGTTATGGCATAGGAGTATCGCGTTTAGCACAGGCAGCCGTAGAACAATCCTACGATAAAGATGGCATTATTTGGCCCGTAGCTATTGCCCCTTATCAAGCGATTGTGGTTATTCCCAATTTAGCTGATGCCGAGCAGGTAAAAACCGCCGAAAGTTTATACAATGAGTTAAATCAAGCTGGCATTGAAACCCTTTTAGATGACCGGGGTGAACGTGCGGGAGTTAAGTTCAAAGATGCGGATTTAATTGGGATTCCCTATCGCATTGTCACGGGTAAATCTCTCAAATCGGGTAAGGTGGAATTAGTCGAAAGAGCCAGTAAAAAAGCGTCAGAAGTAGCAATTAATGAGGTGGTTTCCTATTTAAAAACGGCTATTTCAAAGGTAAATGCTTCTGATTAAGTGATTAAATATACAGATAATTTTGCTTGTTTATGGGTCTGATGAGCGAAGATGGCTGGTTTAAGGCATCAAAAACTGTTCCCTGTTGCCACTCAAAGACTTTTTCAGCATTACTGTTTGAGTTTTGGGGGATTTTTCTCTAAAGCAGCTAATAAGTAGGGAGGCACAATTATTTGTAGGATGGGTTAGCGGTAGCGTAACATGAGCGGGGGTTGGGTTTCATGCTTCAACCCAACCTACGTTCATCTTATATTTAATTCCACCCACCTACTTAGGGCTGGCTGAATAATGGTAAAACCTTTTTAAAATAAGGCTTTTGACCTGTTAAAATCCGATGTTGGTGCCAGAATATAGGATTGGGACATTCAAAAACCTGGCATTATTCTTTTTATAGTACATAAACTGGTACAAAAAAGAAGGGCAACAAAGCCTGAAACGACCGACTCCTAACCCCACCAACAAACTTTTTCAGCAAACCCTAACTAAGACTTGCTCCAGTGGAATATGAGTCAGAAAAAATGTTTTTCCTTCCGAATCTCGCAAAGCTTCTAGATAGGTATCAATTCCTCGCGGTTCGGGCCAATTTTCAACATCTGCTAAATGCAAAGCAATTTAATGTGACTTCCTCGTTGACTGTGAATAGTAAAGCCAAATCGAGCGAGAATTTTGATCACGTCTTTGCCTGATAGTTGTTTCAGTTTAGGCATATTCAGGCTGTAACTCAACCGTAATCTGTAGAGAAGGTTTGGCAACTAGACCAAACTCACTAGGCTCTTCTCCTTCTAAATATAATAAGACAGCTTCTTTGAGATTATTAACCACCTCATCTAAGGTATTTCCCTGGGTCACAACCGAAATTTCCGCGCATTCGGCTACATATTCTTGTTGTTCACCAGAATAAATAATTGCCGTAATTTTTGAACTTAATTCAGCCATAATTGCTCAGATAAAATTCGTTTTGAGTGTAATATAGTATATTTTTGCTATGGGGAAATAGCCTGAAAAATTGGGAGAGATTTGTCTCGTGCAGTGTAGTCTTCGATAAGTAGATCTAGGACTTCAAGGGCATTTTGTAGGGCTGCATTGTAGGTTTCACCCTGGGTATGAGCATAGGGGCCAAATTCAGGGAGATGGGCGATAAATTTGTTGTATTGTTGTGACCATTGAATAAAAATACTATAGTGATAATTGGCTCTTCTGGTTTCTGTGTGGAAACGGGGTCTATACTGATAGTTTCTTCAGCAAAATAGTCCTCAAAGTCTTTCTAGGTAAATATTTCACGATTCTATAAGCAAAAATTATCACACAAAGTCGAGAAGAGCCGATAATTCATGGGTTGTCTCCTTGATTTAATTTTGCTAGTTCCTGAAGTGCATTTCTTACGTCTTTTTCCCGGTAGCGATCAGCATCACTACTATCTTTGCCTGACAGGGGCAAGCTATATTCTAAACGGGGATGAATTCAGACATTATGACCGCTCTTACCTAATCTCCATAGTGTGTTTTAGTACGAATAATCAGAATAGTTTGATCGTCTTCATAAATTTTATAAAGCAGACGATCTTTTCTATTTAGGCGATAGGAATACAAGCCTTCTAAATCGCCTTTTAAGGATTTGCCAATATAGGGATTAATTGCAATTATGTTAGTTAAAATTTATTGAAGTTTGACTTTTTGTTTTTGGGTGAGTTCGTCGGTATCTTTTCGCGCTTGTTTAGAAAAGACAATTGTGTAGGTTGTCATCCAAATACTTGTTCCATTATCAGGGTTTCTCCTGCGGCATATTCTCGTCGTGCTGATGCAATATGTTGTAATAGTTTGGAATCTTGCATGAGTTCGGAGGTTTCAGCTAAGGATTCCCATTCTTCTTGAGTAATGAGAATATAACTGCGATTTTCACGAACGATCACTACTCCATCGGGTTCTTTTTCAGTGCGATCACAGAGTTCTTCTAGGTTGGCTTTGGCGTAATCAACGGTGACTTGATACATAAATCGCTTACGGTTTGTGGGGATTACTCTTATAATAAAGCAAAAGATGTTTTCATGATTTATTTTGGGCTTTTTGGTTCTGATCGAGAAGAAGGCGATATAACAACTTCAGTAATGATTTAAGCCGTAACTTGCATAATGTTTATTTTGGCTTTTCCGAGATCATGGTGTAAAATGTTCTATGAACGGTTAAATACTAGGAGATATTACTGAACTGAGAATATTTGGGCTATGCGGAAATAGCCTGGAGAGGTGGGAGAGATTTGTCTCGTGCAGTGTAGTCTTCGATAAGTATATATAGAACTTCAAGGGCATTTTGTAGGGCTGCATGGTAGGTTTCACCATGGGTATGAGCATAAGGGACAAATTCAGGGAGATGGGCGATAAATTTGTTGTCTTCTTCTGACCATTGAATAAAAATACTATAGTGATAATTCATTGTTAATATCCTCAATTTCTTGAAAAACTTCTTCTAAAAAAGGAGCTTTTGAGCTTACTATATTATCTTCATGTCGATCATGCTTATGATGAGGAAATGAAGGAAAATTAAGTTTTTGATGATGAGGAGCATTATCATAACGGAAAATTAAATCACCTTTTTGATTGATATAGTGGTAAGAATATTTGCCTCGGTTTATGCTGATCTCTACTTCGACAAATTCTCGAATATAGAGCCGAGAGCCGTCAATAAAGGTAATATTTCCTCTAATAAAACCGAGACTCTCTGTCCGTTTTTATGTGTCAAGTTCAAAAGTTTGGATCATGGATGAGTTTGTGAGAAGTTTTCTAATTCTCTCAAAGTAAGTCTCAATCAACAAATTCAATCTCCTTAATGATGGCTATTTTTTGCTGTATTTTGTCAAGCATCCATGATTCTCCTAACCATTCATCAAAATCTTCACTGTGTTGTAATTGATCGTTGGTAAACAAATCAACAAACTGCTCTGTTGACCATTGATATTGGGTTTCAAATTCTTTTAAGCGAGCTTGAGTTTTTTGTAATCCGCTTTCTAAGTCCCGTAGCCGATTATTCAGATCGATTTTAATCATTGATTTAAGCGATTCTGGTTGACTAGAGCGCAGTTTAATCAGGTTTGTTGAGTTTGATTCTAGCGGTTGGGTTTGCATGGTGATTTTTTCTTGTCAGTGTTAATTTAGAGTAAAAAATGATTGCCACTCCATTGGGTTCTTTTGAGGTTTATTTTGGCTTTTCCGAGATCATGGTGTAAAATGTTCTATGAACGTTTAAACAGTGGAAGATATTACTAAACTGGTGCTTATCTTTAATTGTACTGCTTCTTATTGCAACTGTTGTTGCGCTAGTGACGCAGCGACTACAAACAACGATGAGGTAAAAAAATGAAGCTCAAAATCTGCAAAATCGGCAACTCATTAGGAGCCTCTTTCCCCAAAGAAGTTCTCGACAAACTCCAGGTGGGAGAAGGAGATACGATATACGTCACCGAAACGCCAGACGGGGTACAGTTAACCACCTACGACCCAGAATTCGAGCAAATTATGAAAGCAGCTTCTCAAGTTACCCGCCGCTATCGCAACGCCCTGCGGGAATTGGCCAAGTGAGCGAAATCATCTGGATTAGTGAACAAGCAGCCAGAGCAATTCACCACCAGCAACTCGCTCTCTTTGGCGGAGCCGAAGGCATCCTCGACCTAGGAAAACTCTCCAGCGCCCTCGCCAGACCTCGCCATCTCCACACTTACAACCCCGATGTCAGCCTGTACCAATTAGCCGCCGCTTATTGCTGGGGACTGGCAAAAAATCACCCCTTTGTGGACGGCAACAAGCGCACCGCTTTCGTCGTCATGGCGACTTTTCTCCAAGTTAATAGCATTGAGTTAATCGCTCCAGAAGCCGAGGTGGTGGCAACTATGCTGGCGGTGGCGGCTGGCGAGATGTCCGAAGAAGAACTTGGTGCTTGGCTTCAAGGCATAAATTGAATAAAGTGGAGGATTTCTGGAAGTAAATAAGAACGAAACAAAATAATACTCCCGTATCGCATAAAATCATAATTCTAAGCCTTGCTTGCGATATTTTTCTAGTAGTTGCTGTTTGATGTTCATGTTTTTTATTCTTCCTTTAAAAAAAGCTAATTTTGTCTTAGGTTACGCAACATTTCCACCATTTCGGGGGGAAAGCGTTGGCTTAATTCCTCATCAGGAAGTTGAGAAAGCATCAGATTATAATTATTTTTTACTGTTTGCGTGTTAGGGTGATTTTCGCCTAGTGTGGCTATCAAAATAGCAATCGCTCTTTGATAGAGAGGTTCTGCTTCTGTGTATTTCCCTTGAGACTGATAAAGATCCGCCAGATTGTTGAGACTGTTGGCCACATGAGGATGCTCTGCTCCTAATTGCTTTTCCCGAATCGCCAGTGCTCCCAAATAGAGGGGTTCTGCTTCTGCGTATTTCCCTTGATCATAATAAAGACCAGCCAGATTGTTGAGACTGTTGGCCACATCAGGATGCTCTTTTCCTAATTGCTTTTCTGTAAT
Source organism: Microcystis sp. M31BS1 (assembly GCF_020245285.1). Classification (NCBI taxonomy): domain Bacteria; kingdom Bacillati; phylum Cyanobacteriota; class Cyanophyceae; order Chroococcales; family Microcystaceae; genus Microcystis; species Microcystis sp. M31BS1. The sequence goes on along the minus strand of NZ_JADBVE010000333.1, from coordinate 862 downwards.
CGCCAGCGCTCGCAAAAAGAGAGGTTCGGCTTCTGCGTATTTCCCTTGAGAATCATAAAGTAACGCCAAATTGTTGAGACTGGTCGCCACATCAGGATGGTCGGAGCCTAATTGCTTTTCCGTAATCCCCAGCGAGTGCAAAAAGAGAGGTTCTGCTTCTGCGTATTTCCCTTGAAAATCATAAAGTAACGCCAAATTGTTGAGACTGGTCGCCACTTCAGGATGGTCGGAGCCTAATTGCTTTTCCGTAATCCCCAGCGAGTGCAAAAAGAGAGGTTCTGCTTTTGCGTATTTCCCTTGAGCGCAATAAAGATTCGCCAGATTGTTGAGACTGGTCGCCACAGCAGGATGCTCTTTTCCTAATAGCTTTTCCCGAATCGCCAGCGAGCGCAAAAAGAGAGGTTCTGCTTCTGCGTATTTCCCTTGATCATAATAAAGACCAGCCAGATTGTTGAGACTGTTGGCCACATCAGGATGCTCTTCTCCTAATTGCTTTTCTGTAATTGCCTGCGCTCGCAAAAAGAGAGGTTCTGCTTTTGCGTATTTCCCTTGAGCGCGATAAAGTTCCGCCAGATTGTTGAGACTGGTCGCCACATCAGGATGATTTTTGCCTAAGCGTTGTTCACTCAGAGTTAAACAGCGTTCACAATAAAGAACCCCTTGCTGATAAAGTCCCTGCGCTCGATAAAATGCACTTAAGCCATAAAAAGACCACGTTAAATCGGCGTTGCTGAATTAAGCTATGAATCAGTAAGGAATAGGCACTTCTTGAAACTTCAGATAATGAATTAATAAACGAATAGAGTATCCTAACATTTCTGTAGACTTAGAATAGCAGAGTGTTTTGCGATGCAATCGGGCT